>NZ_JBSYOQ010000060.1:0-7667 GCF_058244645.1 Candidatus Thiodiazotropha sp. AKAK3 | reverse complement strand
CACATGAAACGCTTCGCGTACACCCTCTCCCCAACCCCTCTCCCGTAAAGGGAGAGGGGCTTTCAGAGTTGTTCTGAGAAGATTGAAAGTTAATGGGACATTAGCAGTGATGTGACATATTCACATTCATTAATTTAACTACGTTACATATAATCAACCAAAATAAACTGACAAAGCACCCAGTGAGACATACCTGGGATTAAGGCTGATTTACATAAGAAGAAAATTACTACAGCTATAACACTTCTGCTTTTTTTGCCCATGCTTTGCTGGCTGGCGTGAATATCTATATATGACAGGAGAGATGAGATGGAAAAGGCCGACCTACCCGATCTAGGGGATAAGGGTAACACCCAACACTACGGCAGAAAAAAATACCCACAAAAAGGCACTTCAGGTCTGGCAGTTGCCTATGTGCAAAATCTGCTTAATGCACGTATGCCCCCTCCCCCACTCTGGGTTGACGGCATCTTTGGACCAAAGACAGATTCCCGGGTTAAGCAATACCAGGCAAGCCGCAGATTGATGGTCGATGGCATTGTCGGACCAATGACACTGGCGAGTCTGGAGGCTGGCCCGCCGCCGATCCGTAAACGACCAAATGCAGGCAACATGGTAATACCGGCGACCGGTGGTGTTTGAAGCTTATTAAAAAAGCGACAATAGCAGGTTGACCTGTAATGGAGTCGTCGCAGAGCTCCGCCATACACAACCTGAATGATAAGCAATCCAAGTGGACACTCATCCAGATTGAGTTACTGGATTGTCAGCGCCTGTGCGGGATAATAACGAGCACTTGACCTGGCCGTATCTGCGCTGGGTTGGTGATTTGTGCAGCGTTATCCTGTGCGATCTGAGGCCAAAGGGAGGCATCGCCATAGACCCGCCATGCAATACCAGACAAGGTATCACCCTGAATCACATGGTAGTCGAAGGTCTCTGCACCGCTGTCCGGTGAGGTTGGGACATGAATCCATTGACCCTGCAGAATCATATCGGGGTTGGCGATCCACTCTCCGCCCATTCCAATCGACACCAATCTGTTGTGGCGCTCCATCAGGCGTGGCCAGGCAAAACTGTCACCATAGAAGCGCTGGGCAATCGACCACAAGCTATCACCAGGTCGCGCTATGTAGCGCAGTTGATCAGATTGGGCACCACCCGCAGCAGTCACATAAGCTAAATTTTTGGTCATCGAGCCAATGATCGCGTGCCATTGGCCTCCTGGCTCAAGATGATGCAGTAAGGCCAGTGCAGACTCGTATTGGGCTTCATTACCATCCATACCACTCGCCTCTGCAAAGGTGAACAGGCCATCGACCAGGGTTTGATATCGTTCGCCCAGGCGCTCGCGCGTCAAGAGGTCAGGATCGGTTTCCAACAGCCCGGTCAGTGCCTCAACAGCCAGCTCAGCTTCATCAGTTGAAAGATCCGAGATCACTAAATCGATATTGAAGTCGTCGAAACCAGTTGCGACCTCGGCGGCTGCGCTCTCGACTACCTCAACAGACTCCTCAGTATTCTCATAATCCGCGCTCTCTTCTTCTGGGTTCGGCTGATCTTCGGCAGTTTCAACTTCGATGGCTGCGTTCTCGAATCCTTCAACTAATACCTCTGCATCCTCAGAAGCAGCATTGTCCTCTTTTGGGATCATCTGATCTTCAGCAGTTTCGACTTCGCTGGATGGTGGCCCAACAATGACCACGTTTTTTTCGTTGGTGCCCTTATTCTCAGACACAGCATTCGGCCACAGAACCCAAGCTCCTATGGTACCGATCACCACCAGTCCGAATAGAACGAGGGGGATGGTCTTCGTCCGTTTGGGAGGGGGTGTAGTCATCGGGGCTGATGGGGCGCTGACCGTCGGCTCGGGAGGCGGTGGTGATGGCGGTGCTACCACCTGCGAAGGAGCGAGGTCGAACAGCCGTCCGTCCGGAGTACGCATGTGCAACGCAGGGGCGCCCCATTCGACCGGATAGCCCCGTGCGTAGAGAAAAGCACGGGCAGAACTGAGGGCCGCATCGACTGGTTGGCCAGCAGCCAGGTAGCGGTAGAAGTGTCGCGACAAGGCTATGGCGGCCTCATCGGGAATCGGAAACTGCATCGCAATTACAGCTGGAATCCCCCGTCTGATCAGACTTTGCGCCACGCCACCAAAGGGATCCCGGTTGGAGGCGGTGGCGCCCATGCAACTGTTTAGGAAGACCAGCCTCAGGCAGTCGCGGTAGTTACGCAGCAACACCGCCAGTTGCCGACCGGCGATGGTCTCAGCAGTGCCCGGGTGGCGGTCGGATTCGAGCACCAGCACACCTTCGTCATCCACAAAATCGCCATGGCCGATGAAGTGCAGCACATGTGGGCGATGTTTGAGTAGCGCATTGTCGAGCGTCTCCAGCGTGGTGTGCTCCAGTCGCAAGGTGGTAAGCACGCCAGTGGCACTCAGCTCTTCCAGGGCGCGATCCAGGTGCGCAAGCTCCTCGCCTATCGCCAGTTCGGGTCGGTCGGCTGGTGCAGCGATCACCATCAGCATGCGTAGCGGAGGTTCAACAGTAAGAGTGGGAGACGGCTCGTCCACGTCGAGCCAACGAACCACAGGCTTGAGGCGATCGGAAAAGAGGAAATCATCCTGCTTGGGACTGTATAGAAACTCCCATGGCAGACGCGCCAGCGCAGGGGCATCGGTGGTGTTGATGACAAAGCGCAGCCCGTCGCCTCGTTGCGGATCGATGCCACGCATACTCTCTTCCAGACTGTGACCAGCATCAGAACTGATCAAAGCGGCGTAGAGTGCTTCACCGATCTGGCGAGCGGCGGCTGCCCCCGGTAGTAGTGCGGGCGGGACATCGACCGATCCGGCACGTCGTGCCGATCCTGTGATTGTGCGGGCATTCGCCCACAGGGCAGTTTCGAGCCTGGCAGGATCAAGTGCGATGGAGGCACGCCCCTGCCTGCCAGAGGGAGCGTCCGGGACGCTCAGCCCATAACCACCACCGACATCACCATCAAAGTGTAACTGTAACGAGCGATAGCGCACCGCGCTGCGATCAGATTTGGGCGTTTCGATGGAGGTAGGCACTTCGACATGAGCTGATGTATCAGCACCATGCAAGCGCTCCCTGTCTTCAACTTCCATCACCACTTCCGCGGTGAGATTGCCTTCGGCCTGCATCAGCGTGAGTGCGCGAAGATAGGCGGGGATATCGGATAATGGCGTCTCAGCAACCAACACTGGCAGTACATGCCAGCCCGGTGTTGGCCACTTGCGAGCAGCGAGTTTGAGTTCCGTGCGAGTGTAGTGTCCCTTGGCCACGGCCTCGGGCGAAACCAGAAAGATGAACAGCTCAGCCGCATCA
Source organism: Candidatus Thiodiazotropha sp. AKAK3 (assembly GCF_058244645.1). Lineage (NCBI taxonomy): Bacteria > Pseudomonadati > Pseudomonadota > Gammaproteobacteria > Chromatiales > Sedimenticolaceae > Candidatus Thiodiazotropha > Candidatus Thiodiazotropha sp. AKAK3. The sequence goes on along the minus strand of NZ_JBSYOQ010000060.1, from coordinate 4,314 downwards.
ATGGCCTGACGAATGCGGTCGTCGAAACTGGTGCCGGCAAGCAGGTCTTCCCTGTCGAAGAACACCTCGTGCCCTACGGCCTGCAGTCGGCAACATAGGTCGTCGGCCAGTTCACGATAGGATGAGGCGTAAGAGAGAAAGATGTTCAAGGTCTCATGCACCGTGTCGGAGTATCTGTCTGAGTATAGCCGCTCAATGATAGGGTGCAGTTAATTGCATGTATTAACCCGGCGACTAAGTACGTCGTCTTCAGGGTTTCAAGCCTGCCCTTGATCAAGGCGCGGCTCGCGCTCCGCAGGAAGTGCCCTTGGGGTGCAGTCAATGGTTGTTCCCTTGTCAAGAGCCGCAACACCGAGCAAGGGCAGGCTTGAAACCCCTAACAATATGTTTTTAAAAGACAGGCACACTTCGGCTGAAGACAACATACTTAGTCGCCGGGTTAATAGTACAAAAAACCACGATGTAAAAATCAGTAAATATATATTCCAGGAATTGGAAAAGTAGAGCCGATATTTGAAAATACCCCTAATTTACATAGGCCTTTTCATATGAGCATAGCTACCTAAACTGTCAGCTTTAAGTGCAGTTAGTTAAAAAATATAATTCACTTGGATTGTAATTTTTGCCAATAGATTCTGCTGTTATCATCAGGATAGTTTTCGACCTCATTATTCATAATAACTCTAATTTTCTGAGAAACATGAACATCCAGCACGTATGATTACTACTAGTGTCCCATTAACTTTTAAGGTTATTGTGTTAACGAGTTAATTGTCGTTGGTTTCTCTGGCCGATAGTGATTTGATTACCTGTTTGGTGGGGGCAACTAAGGGGGGCTCGACTGCGCTCCTCAAGACCTTTGTTACCTTCCTGCACATATCGACTGATCCATTTATGAACTGTTGGTTGACTGACACCGTAATATCTCGCTAGCTCAAACTTGCTGAAATCACCACCCAGCCAATCGCTTATTAACATCATTTTTTGATCCATTGGGATCTCTCGTTTCCAGGGCATAGGTCTTTCCTCCTTACCTATGCATTATCTACCTGTAAACGAACTACCCGGTCTAGTTTGTAAACGATGTTACCGGTTTGTACCCTAGCTCCCCTCTCCCCCTGCGGGAGAGGGGTCGGGGGAGAGGGGGTATTCAACAACTGCATCAAATCCTTAATGCAAAACCTTTCCCGTCAAAGGATAGGATCTTGGAAACGATATCCCAATTACACACTTGCGTGCTTACCTCTGGGTGATTGAGAGTTAATTTGACACTAGCAGTGGAAAAACTCATTCATTGCCAGACAAGATTTATTGGGCCTCAATGCTAATCAAAAATCACAACACAAGAAGCGGGTCTGAATGGAGAGAGAATATTGAAATAATGGCTTAGTATTACTGAGCCAGGAATAGCACGGCCACCTTGGCACTTCTCTTTTTCCTGGGTAGAGTGTTCCCAGAACAGGTGCCACTTCAGGAGTAAATTGAATGAGCCAGCTCTTCTCCCCTTATGCCCTCGGTCGGCTGAATCTCGAAAACCGCATCGTCATCGCCCCCATGTGCCAATATTCAGCAATCGAGGGAGAGGCTACAGATTGGCACCTGATCCACCTGGGCCAACTGTCACTCTCAGGGGCAGCCCTGCTATTCATTGAGGCGACGGCGGTGACACCGCAAGGGCGCATCTCACTGAATGATCTCGGGCTATGGTCGGATGCCACTGAAAAGGCCCTTGGCCGGGTGATCCAAGGTCTGCGAAGCTATTCTGATATGCCCATCGCCATTCAGTTGGCCCATGCTGGACGCAAGGGCTCCACGGCTGCCCCCTGGAAAGAGAGTGGCCAACTGCCAATGGCGAGTGGAGGATGGCAGACATGCGCCCCCTCCCCCTTGCCTTACAGCGAGAGCGAGCGCTCTCCAGTAATGCTGGATCAGCAAGAAATGACAGAGATCCGACAGGCCTTCGTGGCTGCCGCCACCCGGGCCCACCGATTGGGAATCGAGGTAATCGAGATTCATGCCGCCCATGGTTATCTACTGCATCAGTTTCTATCACCCCTCTCTAATCTCCGCGATGACGCATATGGGGGATCACTGGACAACCGCCTACGCTTTCCACTCGAGGTCTTCGAGGCGGTGCGCAAAGCAATTCCGCAGGAGGTGCCAGTTGGCATCCGTATCTCGGCCACGGACTGGGTCGAGGGAGGATGGGATATCGAACAGAGTGTGGCACTGACCCAAGCATTGAAACAGCGTAACTGTTCCTTCATTCACGTCTCCAGCGGCGGACTCTCCCCGTCACAACAGATCCCGGCAGCACCAGGCTTTCAAGTGCCCTTTGCAGAACGTATCCGTCAAGAGACAGGCATGCCGACTATCGCCGTCGGTCTGATCACAGAACCCAAACAGGCTGACGAGATCGTCGCAGCAGGACAGGCTGATCTGGTTGCATTGGCCCGTGGCATACTCTACAACCCACACTGGCCCTGGCATGCAGCCGCCACTCTTGGTGACAAAATCACTGCTCCACCGCAGTACTGGCGATCACAGCCAATTGGTACTGATTCGATTTTCAAAACTCAGTAAAAAGTTCACTGCGGGATAAATATCCCCCACACGTTTGTGTCACTGCGTTCCTTTCGAACAAAGGAATCGAATTAAATCATCTCTCTCCTCTAAATAAGCATCAATCGGGGTATTTTTGAAAAAGAATTGAGAACACCCCAATTTTAAAAGCACTGAGATCTCTTGAAACAGATATCATGATTGCATCCCATTAGTACAAAATAGATATTTTGAATCTACAAATGATGGGTGTCCCGGAATTCCTGCGGAATTCCTGCAAGTATATCTGCTGTATTGCGCGGATTTGGTTCAGGCTCTAATCAGCCCAGTCGACTTGCACTCTATAATAAGTCGCTAGCATTACCGACATAAGCAAAATGCATCGCAAGAGAAGAGACTAACCTCTCATTCCGGCGCAAGCCGGAATGATGAAATAGCGAAGCTGTTAGCCCGTTTTATCGTTCGCTGATTTTCTTATACTGAGAAGCCCAATCAAACCAGAACCAAACAACCATACTGCTGCCGGCACTGGCACAGTTGTTGCGCTCCACACCCCCCATACAGCAGAATCATTTAGAGCAGTATCTGCATTAATACTTAATGGAGCAGATAATAATAACCCAGTCGTAATATCATTATTATTCGATATATGATTAGTTGCGGATGCAAAAACCAATCCAATTAAACCTGGTTCATTAGCAAGAATTGGGGCTTGAATAATACATTGCCTACTAAAAAATTGATCATTATTACATCCGTAAGTTAATTGAGGGTTGCTATCAAATTGACCTGACGGCCCATCTAACAACCCTTGTTCCATCAATCCAGAAAAAGCTGCAAATGCAGTTGCTGTATCCTGAAAAAAGAAATCTGTTCTTTCATCACAACCACCAAACAGTTCGACACAAGTACCTTCGACAAATGAAACATTATATATATTTTCATCAACGGTAATCCCCGAAATGCCCGTTAGATTATTTGTTAATGGATCGATATGTAATTCAGCCGCTAATGATGGTGTCGTATATAAATATCCAATAAATAATAATAATCCAATTATTTTCATTTCATTCTCCTAACACTCAATTTCAATACTCGTAAGGCCCATTAGAACAATCAAACTCTTTAAGTCTCTCCATTGCTTAATCTAATCCTTCTAGTACAGGTTCGAGCTTATCTCGAACTATCTAAAATTGAAAATTGACACAATAGTGCGCACACCTTCATTTAACTAATGTAGATGCCTAATGGCAAGAAGAAAATACTACAATTATTACAATGATCAATTAAAAGCCACGGCTGTTGCGTGGACATATTCAGGTCAGAGAAAGAGAAAATATATATAGTAAATAGGCTCTCGTTGCTTTACCGATTCCACCTCTTCTACAACTGCGAACGGAGGTATCAGTCGCTGAACAGAATCGAAGCAGAATCGAAGCAGAATCGAGGACACCCCAATTTTAAAATACTGAAATCACTTGAAACAGATAATATGATTGCATCCCCCCTACCCAACTACGAAACGATAATTATTTTTAGCTGCACTTTGGCCCTGAAACCAACACTTCTCCAGGGATTGTGCATAAGCCTTTATCCGATCAATTGCTCCAACTGCTGTAAAATATTCCCTACTATAGTGCTTTATACTTTTTACCCAGGAATTTGGGTTCAACTCCAATCGTTCAAGAATGGGTACTAATTCCTCTGGTACAGAGCCTTTCTTGTCATCACGTATCGCTCTACCCGTCCAAT
>NZ_JBSYOQ010000052.1:0-101314 GCF_058244645.1 Candidatus Thiodiazotropha sp. AKAK3 | reverse complement strand
GGGGCAGGGCCCCACCCTACGCCCTGAATTGAACGGTAGGGTGGGGCCCTGCCCCACCAAAACGGCTTAAGTAAGTGCCATTCGCCCTAGACCGTAGGCTAAGAAAACATCATCCAGCTCATCACTTGGCGCAGGTCTACAGTAGAGATATCCTTGTGCAGCTTCACAGCCAATATCCTTTAGGTGAGTCGCCTGTTCCTGAGTCTCTACACCTTCAGCGATAACCATCAGGTTAAGACTCTTACCGAGTGCAATCACAGCACCAGCTATCGCCAGATCGTTGGCATCCTCAGGGATATCTCTTACGAACGATTTATCGATTTTGAGCTTATTGATCGGTAGACGTTTAAGATAGCTGAGGGACGAATAGCCGGTTCCAAAATCGTCGATGGATAGTAAAACGCCCAACTCCTGCAGCGCCTCAAGCTGACTGATAGCCGCCTCTGCCTGCTGCATGATAAAACCCTCAGTGACTTCCAGTTCTAAATATTCTGCAGGAAGGCCTGATTCATTCAATGCACTCCGGACTTCATCGACCAGACCTCCCCTTTGGATCTGCGGGCCGGCCACGTTAACAGCAATTCGGCCAAAATTAATACCCCGCTTTAACCACGCCGCGCCTTGCTTGCAGGCGTTCTGAAGCACCCACCTTCCCAGTGGAAAGATAAAACCTGTCTCTTCAGCCAGTGGAATGAAACGCGCCGGTGAAATCATCCCGAGATCAGGGTGCCACCAGCGAACCAGGGCCTCAAGACCAATCAGCGTACCACTCTTTAAATCGATCTGTGGTTGAAAAAAGAGACGTAATTCATCGTTATCTATAGCACGACGCAGACCGGCCTCCAGCAACACCCGTTCGAATGCATCCCGAGTTAACTCTTCGGTATAGAACTGGTAGTTATTGCGTCCCTCATCCTTCGCACGATACATGGCGGCATCCGCATTTCGAAGCAGCGTATCCGCATCTTGACCGTCACTTGGATAGAGACATATTCCGAGACTCGTTGTCACTGAAACCTCCCTCCCTTCAAGCAAAAAAGGTTGCTCGAATGACTGCAGAAGTTTTTGTGCCACATTAGTGGCATGTTCCGGCTCATCGATCTCTTCCAGCACAATGACAAACTCATCACCACCGATACGGGAGACCGTATCCTCCTGACGCACCACCTCCAACAGCTTTTTTGACACCTCCTGTAACAGCATGTCTCCCACGGGGTGACCCAGACTGTCGTTGATATGTTTGAAACGGTCGATATCAATAAAGAAGACGGCCAGATTACGTTGATGACGCTCCGCATGTTTAATTGCCTGCTCCAGACGTTCTGTAAGTAACAAACGATTTGGCAGGTCAGTCAATGCGTCATAGTGGGCCAAGTGATCCAGTTGTTCTTGAGACTGCTTAATCTGGCTGATATCGGAAGAGACTGACAGGTAGTGTGTGACTGATCCCTTGCTGTCAGTAACTACACTTATGTTCTGCCATTCAGGAAATATCGATCCATCCTTGCGTCGGTTCCAGATTTCACCTCGCCAGCGACCTGTTTCATCAAGGGATTTCCACATGCTTTGAAAGAAATCTCGATCATGCCGACCTGACTTCCACAGACTGGGATTTTTGCCAATCACCTCTTCTCGAGAAAACCCCATGATATCCAGAAAAGCCTGGTTGACTTCAACGATCAGCCCATCAGCTCCGGTAACCACGATCGCCTCAGCCGTGTTGTCGAACACGTTCGCTGATAATCTCAGACGTTCGTTTATCTGTCGTGCACTTGTCAGATCATGAATACTGGTAAGTATGCCAGTAGGCTTACCGGTTTTATCACGAATCAGATTAATGGTCATATCGATAGGATGGCCATGTAGGTTTGCAGGGTCATCAGCTTCCAGCGTAATTGTGCCCTCCTGCATCTTTTCCTGAGCTTCGCAGATTGGGCATTGTCGACATTTATCCTGTGGATGTATCAGCTCAGCAATATGACGTCCCTTGCACTGTTCTGGTTTGGCATTCACCATCTTGTAGAACGCCTTATTGGCCCGTCGCAGACACCTCTCTGTATCAAGCATGTAGACCACATCGTCGAGTTGATCCATTGCCTGGGTCCACTCTGCGCCAGCACGGTCCAGTTCATGCTCTACCTTTTTACGACCGGTTATATCCTGAACGATACCGATCAGCCGGACTGGATTGCCCTGCTCATCCAACTCCCTTGACGCCTTGCAGTATAGCCAGTGTTGCTCTCCATCCAGGCTGTTTACGCGGTACTCCATCTCATGTTTTGAGCCTTCTTTGATTGTACTCTTAAGCGAATTATTGACTGCAGGCCAATCATCAGGATCAATCAGGGAAGAGAGTAACACTGACCCAACAGGCTGTCTGGGATCGGTACCGAGTATGGCGTGAATCTCACCCGACCACTTGGCCAGACCCGTTGCAACATCCAGTTCCCAATGTCCCATGGAGGCGGTATGTTCTGCCTCAAGCAGGCGCTTTTCACTCTTGCGAATCCGTTCCAGTAACAGATAGCCGGACAACGCCATGGCTATACGCTCGGAGATAGCTCGAAACAGGGCTTGCTCAACTGAATTCCAGCGGTATGCGTTTCGACATTGGTGAATCACCAACAGCCTTGGCGCCGCATCTTCCAGATGCAGTACCATCACCATCTCACTCTGAATAGCCAATTCATGGTATTGCTCATCCCCTAATGCAACCTCACCTTGATATCGCAGATAGGGCAAGGCTTGCGAGAGGGTAGATCTCATTATCTCCGAAAAATATCGGTTCATCTTCAGCTTCTCATCCGTGGCACGCACACTCCGATATTCTGGCCTGGAGGATTCATGTATGACTTGGTAAAAAGAGGCATCAGGATCGCAGGGATCGATCATCCATACTCGATCAGCCTTAAATATATTCAGCATCAAATCCATCAAACTATTCATCAGGCTACCTGAAAACTGATGTTCACTCATTAGCCGAGATACGCTATCAAGACTCTCCAGGTACCAGGTATGCTGCTCAATCTGCTCGAGTGTTTTCTGGCGCTCCATCACAGTGCAGAATGTCTCCGCTGCTGTAAGAAAAACACTGATATCCTCCTCCTGCCAAACCTTGGCCTCCGTTTCAGCATCGAATCCGATAAAACCTTCAATATTCCCCGATCCCTGCAACGGAACATTTATAGCCGATGCGATTCCAGTCTCCTGCATATGTTTTCGCAGAGCCGGCATATCACTGCCGCTGTCAGCAAGAGAGATCGTCAATACCTTTCCTGTGCTTAAGAAATCGAGCAGATCCTGGAATGAGTCGATTTGAAGATCTTGTAACAGTGATTTCTGTGGCAACATCCCATCCGCACACCACTCATGTGTATTGGAGAAGAGACCGCGCTGACGATCAACCAGGAACAGATAGCTACGCCCTGCCTCCACAGCCTCACCAAGTTGCTGCAAAGATGAGTTGATCTTGCTATCCAATTCACTGCTATCCACTTGAGCCAGATCTGTCGAAATCGCTGCAAGAGTTGATTCCAATTTAAGGCGGTAGTGCAGTCTTAACTCATTTTCATGGGCTTCGGTGATCTCTTCCACAACCTCGATATAGGTATCTGGTTTCTCACCAAGCGCCCAGTTCGGCGACACAGTAAGGTTCACCCACACCACCGAGCCATCTTGATGGTAATAGCGTTTTTTCTTTGAGAATGCCCGAACCTCACCTGCCAATAACCTACTCATGTTATCCAGATCGGACTGCAGATCGTCAGGGTGGGTAATATCCTTAAAGGTCATGCCCTCGGACATCTGCTTTGCGCTATAACCTATCATCTCGCAATAGCGACGGTTGATACGCAGATAACGTCTTGTACGCGAATCGATCAGCGCAACGCCAATAGCCGCCTGCTCAAAGATACTCCGGAACAGCGCTTCACTGTGAGCCAGATCCTCCTCAGCCTTTTTGATTACAGTGATATCCCTGGCAATTCCAAAAACACCTGTCACTTCCCCATCAATGACCACAGGCCCCTTGGTAGTCAGATAGGGAATAGCACTATCACCAGCGACCACAGACTCTTCATAAGTCTCAGTGTTACCGGTTTCTATGATGCGGCGGTCGTCCTCACGAAACTGCTCTGCCAAATCGCTGGGAAAAAGAGCAAAATCATCCACCCCGGTCACCTCATCCCTGGGCTTTCCTATAAGGTTGGCCAAGGCCTGGTTACCCAGTAGATAGAGTCCCTCCCTGTTCTTCACAAAGATGGCATCAGAGGAGCCCTCGACCAGTGCATCCAACATGCCGTGAAGTCGATTCTGCTGCTGTTGGTGCAGGTGTTTTTCGGTAACATCCTGTACCGTTCCAGCAGAGCGTAACGGCTTACCTGCCTGATCAAAGTGGGTCTCACAACGCATGTTGATGTACTTCACCCGTCCTTCTTCGAATTGCAGGCGATGTACGCTATCGAATGGCTTTCGTTTGATTAACGACTTGTTATAAGCACGACTGACGTTTTTACGGTCGTCAGGATGAACCAGCTTAAGAAAGGCTTCGAACGTTTTGCTAAAACGTTGCGCGTCGACCTCGAAAATTCTATACGCCTCATCTGACCACCATATCGAGTTTTTGGCGAGATTCAGTTCCCAACTGCCAATGTGTGCCAAGCGCTGTATTTCCGCCAGTCGCTCCTCAGTACGGCGTAGCTCTCTCTCGGTCTGCAGATCAGTGCGCAACTTGTCCAGATCTGATTCCCGTTGATCCAGCGTTTCACGTAAATGTTCGACATGGCGATTGTAAAGCTGTTTCACAATATCGTGGCGTGTTACCAGACCGATAACAGTATTCGCCCCATTTACCACGACCAGACGACGAATTTTGGAGCTATCCATGATGTGCATGGCTTCAGGCAGTGGGGTATATTCAGTTACAGTAGTAACAGGCTTGGTCATGTGTTTGCTTAGGGGAGCCTCAAAAACAACACCTGCCTGCGACTCTATACGAACCAGATCCCGCTCAGTGAACATCCCCACCGGCTCGCCCCGCTCCTCTATAACCACACAGGAAATATGATCCCGTGTCATCATCCGCACGGCATCTTCCACCCAGGCATCGCTTGGAAGAGTAAGCACATTGTGAATCATCACTGCGCCAACTTCCTTAAATCGAACCAGAAACTCGTTCCCAATATGCTGAAGAAAGTCGCCCTCAGTGACGATACCGACAAGCCCCCCAGACTCGTTAACCACAACCAGGTGGCGTACACGTTGTTCGGTAATCAGAAGGTAGCCATCCTGATATCCCATCTCCGGTAACGCAGTCAGCAGCGGTTTACCCATAACCTCTTTAATCTGGGTATCGTCCATGCTATAGCGTTTATAAGCGAGCAGAACAGCGTCGCGCTCAGTGAAAATACCAACCGGCTGTTCACCTTCCATCACCACCAATGCAGAGACTTTTCTCTCCCGCATCAACTCCAGTGCATTGCGCACCATACAATCAGACTCAATTGTGGCGACTTGGGCTGTAAGTATATCAGCGAGGGTCAGCAACTTTTTTCCCCTGTTCACCTATGAATACCGAATACTCTACACCGTTTTACAGCCTCATCCCTATACTTTAGGTGTAAAATCGTGGATATCATGGTGAGATAAGGAATCTTAATAGTATTAACTTGACGCCTGATCTTGGCCTATGTAGGCCCAGGTTAATAGTGAGTCGCTGAGGCTTTCAGGAAACAGACTTTTCAGTGAGAGGTCGACATGGCACTTGCAGTCATCGGATATATGAATTTTAGTCTGAAGAGGAGAAAAAATTGTTAAAGCCACGCGCCTTCATTGCCATCCCTTCCGCCACGAAACCGAATGAGAGGATGGCGTTAGCCAGTAAAAACTCCCGCATAGGTGATATGCTGCTTCTGGCAGAGGAAGCCCCTGCCTCACCATTCAAAGCTGAAGCCTATATCACTGCTGGAAGCGCATTGCGCAAAGCCGGGCAGTTTGACTTTGCACTGGAGCAACTGGAGAAGGGCCTGGCAATTACCCCTTCCGATCTTCAAGGTTTACGCGAAAAAAGCGACTGCATGCAGGCACTGGCCATGGCGGGTAACCCTGAAAACAGATTGCAAAGTAAACAGCATCATATTCAAAACACCGTGCATCCAACAGCCTCGCCTGAACAGTGGAGACCGCGCAAAGTCATACTGTTCAGTGGCCACATGATCGATACTCCAGGGCGAGAAACGCCACGCTTCCCACCCGAGAAGAGAGAAGTTGCAGCCCAACGAATCAGTACAGAACTCGAACATCTCGATGTCGGAGCGGATGATCTGGCGTTAACCCAAGGTGCTTGTGGTGGTGATATTCTTTTCACAGAGGCCTGCCTGCAACGGCATGTTAAGGTGCATTGGTTGCAGCCATACGATGAGCCGGATTTCATCCAGAGATCCGTTTTGCCTGGCGGAGAGGTCTGGCGAAATCGATACCAAAAGATAAAGCCTCAGTTGGCGGCGCCGATCCTGTCCGCGCCTGCCGCCCTGGGTGAACCTCCAAAACACTCCGGGCACGGTTACGCCTATGTCAGATGCAACCTTTGGCTGCTCTACACCGCATTGGCCTATGGTGTGGATAGAGTGGTGTTTCTCTGTCTCTGGGATGGTAAAGGTGGAAGCAGCCCTGGAGGAACTGCGCATATGTATGAAGAAGTGAATCAGAGAACTGGAAAAGTAATCAGGATTGATAGTCATTCATTATAAATGAAATATGACCACCTCTAGACTTCCAGCGAAATAGAAGCAGATAGATAAGGATCTATTTTATCTTTTGCAATTGATGATGGAGAAATGAATATACAAGATTATATTCTTCATCGAACTCTAAAGAGGATTAAGTCTGAACCACTACGGTGAATTAGTCGGGTAGCAGGCTTCAAACAATCTTTTCGTCAACTGATCCGCAACCCTGGGTACTGTCGATTGTACTGAGAACAGTTTTACCTGTGGCTTTGCCAAGCCGAGGTTAGGTGAACTTCCCGGATGCTGCTTCCAGAGTCTTTGAAGCTGTTGTTCCAAAAATGTTTTATCAGTAGTGTCGTCAACCACAAAAAGGATACGATCAAGCGACACAGTGGTAAGTAACTGTTCAAGTTCCCAGAGACAACCCTGATTCCGCTTTGAAAAACTGCGCAGATCCATCAATACAACATCACACTCTGCGGCCAACCGTTGCATACAGATCTGCCAGGTATCATTGCGACAGAAAAACTCATTCACCCGGTAGCGACCATCCGGATCGGGTCGACAATTCCGAAATGAAAATCGCTTTTCAAAGACAGACGGGGTATCAATGAAACTGCGTGACAGATGGCCACCCATATAATCGAGAAATTCGTGAGGCTCTACAGTACTGGTCACCAGATCTGGCCCAGCGATCATATCGATGTTACCAACACGAAGCCAGCGCCTGGAAAGAGTGTCGAACATGCGTTCGCTTTTGCGCCCTAGAGAGAACACGCGCAACAGCAACACTGAAGGTGGTTTTTCTGAATTGATCTGCGATTTTAATTTAGAGAAACCTATCCTGGTGATCTGCTTATAAAGAATAAATGCCACCAGACCGGTAAAGATCCACAACCAACCTTCAAAAGCCAGAGTGATTGACTGAAATAGAGCAAACATCAACCAAAGCGCATCCAGATTGAGGGACTGGTCACTCATTCGCTTTGCCCGGTAGGCAGAACCCAAGCGCCCAAGTAGCCACCAACCAAAAAGCCCCAGCAGGATAACCACTGCACCTATAAGTGCAACAATCGAGAAGTAAATCGCGAAAATAAGTTGTTTTTGACTTTGCGAGGTGGCCGCTACCACTGCCACAACGATAACCCCAGGCCAGGCATAACAGACAAACAACCAGAGCAGACGGACCAGAGGAAAGCCACCCCCGGCTGTTATCATCCAGGGCAGGCTTAACACCAGGGCATAGATGACTCCAGCCACTCCATACACCAGAGCAAGCCGTTGCAGTGAAACGGAAGTCGCATCGAATAAAACTTTTGCGCGCCCCTGCAGAAGCGCTTTATCTTTAAGTGTGGTTATTGTCAGGGGTGATAAATTGTCAGCAGGCACCTGTGTACTGGTAACCTCAGTCGGCGTATTCGACCCTCCACCGGCCCCCATGGATCGAATCACTGCACGACGGTAGAGCCACAGTAGTAAAAAAGAGAAGATCATGGTCAGAGCTGCGCTTACCAGGATGATGAAGGGTAGCGCCCCAGTCAATGCGGTCGTCAAATCCATCTGCGTCTCTCAGGCAAAACGGGGCAATCAGCATGAGCAATTATCTGATTACAATTTTGAAACCTTTACCCCTTTAAAATAGACCGATATCGTCTTTGATTGAAGATTTTAAATATGTGGGAGTTTCAGGAACCACCAAGTAGGGCCAGAACAGGTTGTCAATCATAACTGGGCAATTTATTGTGCGGATCGCGCATAAGAGAGCACTATGTAAGTGTTGCGACCAGTGATAGAAAAAAAGTTGAGTTCTTTCATGCTTTGTCACGCTCAACGCTTGTAAAGAAGCTCAAACTGCCAATGAACAATTGCCCCCTTCTTGATCAGCGACACCAAATTCTATTAGCCGTTGAAAAAACTCATCATGTTGAATGTAGTGGCTACCGTCACAGGAAAAGTTCATTGCAATCATTCCATTCAATCGATTTACTGATGCACTGCGAAGATAAACCTGCTCATCTGATAGTCGAAGACGCATAAATTCTGCCAGAGTCAGACCAAGCTGATCCTGATTGATATTCGGTTGTCGCCCTTCATAAGATAGAGGCGGAAAGCTATCCAGAAAATCTGGGGCTAGAACCTCCTCCTTAACATAGACCCTGTAGTTATATGGATCATCATAGAACCAGCAGGTCAACTGCGAAGATGAGTAGTGGGCTTTTATATGAAAAGCACCTTTGGTAATGCACATCGCACAGATGATGCGGTGTATCTCGTCAAGGTTTTCATCGAAGAGACTGGTCTGACGTGACTGCTGAAACAAAAACGCACGCACAGAAGGATCCCCTTTTACCTGCAACCAACGCTGTGGCATATCAGCACCCCGTTAAGATGGTTTTGAGTCTGTAGTAATAACCTAGTGAAATAGTCAGCTATTGTCCACATGTAGTCTCTAGGGTAATTTCAGATTGCGATTATCGCTGCGTAGCGCTTAGCGAAAGCTTGAACCTGGATTCCGCAGTAGACCACTGATGTCTGACGTGAGTTGATGGTATGCAGCGTGGATTGCGGACTGTCTCTACGCCTAAATGATGGCATGCTGCTCCGAAATGCGAATCTCATAGCCGACGGGTATTTAAACGGGTATTACTGATATTTCACATGTCGCATTGACAATATTTTATAGCTAGTCTAACTTTTAGGATATTAATTCTTGTCTGATTTCAGGCCCTGTTGGATCTCGCTGAGGGCCAAATGATATTAGATGAAGTTTCATGTAAGTCATTTTAAATAGGGAATCAAAACCCATACGACAATACGTTTGCATGATGATCAGTATGCGGCGCATTAATAACCCACTGCATGACCAAAATCGGAAAGGGAGATCAAGGAATGACTCAGACTTGTAACAAACCCTTTTTTGGAGTTATTCAACTCCTGTTTTCCAACAAAATACAATTCCAATCAATATTTGGACTAGACAGTATCAGTTACATTTACCTCGCTAAATGTCACTGATATAGGGCACGTATCTCAATATCCCATCAACACTATTTGAGGAGCTCTAATCATGCCTGTCACCGTATCCTATCCAGGTGTCTACATTGAGGAGGTACCCAGCGGTGTACGCACCATTGTTGGCGTTGCAACCTCGATAACGGCCTTCATCGGCCGTGCAGCCAAAGGGCCAGTCAACAGCCCTGTCACGATCAATAATTTCGGAGATTTTGAACGAGCCTTCGGCGGACTTGGGCTGGACTACCCGCTAAGCTATGCGGTGCGCGATTTCTTCATCAATGGCGGTGTGACGGCGATCATCGTCCGTCTCTACAACCAACCTGCACAGGGTGGCGACTCTACGGCCCAGATAGACGCCAACGGCCTGACACTTGATGCTGCCAGTGAAGGTTCATGGGCTAATACGTTGCGTGTACGTGTCGATCACGATGTGCCAACACCAGCCAATCCGGGCGATCCCCACCCCCTGCCCTGGGTGGACAGTTTCGGACTCAGCAGCAGCGATCTGTTCAACCTGACTGTACGGGACACGATGACTGGCGGTGAGGAGAAACTGCTCAACTTGACCATCGCGGAAAGCCCACGTCGCGTCGACCGGGTTTTGGAAAAATCGTCGAGCTTCGTTCGTCTATCCGGAGCATTGCCTGGGGCTATTCCCAGCGCCGACAGCGCGATCACTGACCCGGCCACCGATCCGGTCTGGACCGATGACACCTTTAGCAGCCCGGTATCCACGAATGGTGAAGAGAGTTCACCACTCAACCAGGGCGCCTATGAGGGCAGCCAGTCCCTAAAGACGGGACTCTACGCGCTCGAGGATGCCGATCTCTTCAATCTGTTCTGCATCCCACCCGACACCCGTGGCGGTGATGTGCCGACAGCCGTCTGGTCAACCGCTCTCTCATACTGCCAGTCGCGACGCGCCATGTTGATTGTCGATTCACCCTCAGGCTGGAGCAGCGCGGCAGATGCCCGCGACAATCTCGACACCGACATCGGACTGTCAGGAACAGTGGCGCGCAACGCGGTTATCTATTTTCCTCGCGTAAGGCAAGCGGATCCTCTGCTGGATGGTCAACTCGACACCTTCGCGCCCTGCGGAATTATCGCTGGCGTTCTGGCACGCACCGACGTAACCCGTGGCGTGTGGAAGGCGCCTGCTGGAACCGACGCCGCACTGAGAGGTATTCAAGGGCTCTCCGTGCCGATGACCAATGATGAGAACGGTATGATCAATCCATTGGGCATCAACAGCCTGCGTGCCTTTCCCATTATCGGACGTGTAGTCTGGGGCAGTCGAACTCTGCGCGGAGCCGACCAGCTGGCGGACGAATACAAGTATATCCCGGTGCGACGTCTCGCTTTGTACATCGAGGATAGTCTCTATCGAGGTACCCAATGGGTGGTATTCGAACCCAACGACGAGCCGTTGTGGTCACAGATCCGGCTCAATGTGGGGGCCTTCATGCGTAACCTGTTTCGGCAGGGGGCCTTCCAGGGCAGCTCTCCTCGCGACGCCTACTTCGTCAAAGTGGACAGTGAGACGACAACCCAAAATGACATCAACCTGGGTATCGTCAATGTGGTGGTTGGTTTCGCGCCACTCAAGCCTGCCGAATTCGTCATTATCAAGATCCAGCAGATAGCGGGACAAATCGAGAGCTGAGGAGACAAGCATGGCCCAATTCAGCGTGAATACAGAGAGATTCGATCCCTATAAAAATTTCAAGTTTCGTATCAAGTGGGATGGACGATATGTGGCAGGTGTGAGCAAGATCAGTGCTCTCAGCCGCACCACCGAAGTCGTCGAGCATCGTGAAGGGGGAGACCCGAGCACGGTTCGGAAATCACCAGGACAGTCAAAATTCGAAGCCGTCACCCTTGAGCGTGGTGTCACTCACGACACCGAGTTCGAGAAGTGGGCGAACAAGGTCTGGAACCTTGGTTCCGGGCTGGGCTCCGAGGTCTCGCTACGCGATTTCCGTAAGGATGTCATCATCGAGGTCTACAACGAGTCTGGACAACTCGCTATCTCCTACAACGTATTGCGATGCTGGCCTTCCGAATATCAAGCGCTTCCAGAGTTGGACGCCAGTGCCAATGCTGTGGCTATCCAGACTTTAAAACTTGAAAACGAGGGTTGGGAGAGGGACGAAGCAGTCACCGAGCCGACGGAAGAGAGTTTCACTGAACCGGCTGATTAGTCGGCTTGTGAATCCCCATAGTCAGTGTAATGGGGAATCACTTAACGAAAGTAGAAAGCTGGCGCACGGAATCGATATCCAGTAGCTGATCCCTATCACGCCTGCTCTGGAACACTCAACTTAAGGACCAGCAAATTGCTGCAGTCACATTAGCTATGCGTGAATTAACGCCACAAGAAATGATGGCAGCTTGGGAGGCTGGGCAGAGACGCTCACTTGCAGACAAGGCATTACTGCTGCTCTCCTATGCCAACCCAGAGCTCAGCTGGGATGCGCTTGCGGCACTCCCGATCGGTGAGCGTGACAGTCGTCTTCTTCAGCTCAGGGAGTGGACTTTCGGTAAAGAGCTGACGAGTCTTGCCATCTGCCCTGCATGCCGGGAAGAACTGGAGTTGAGCTTCAGCGTTGCTGATCTCCAGGTCACTCCACCCATGCAGAAAGAGTCCCAGTTATCTATTGAACAGGGAGACTACCGGGTGGAGTTCCGCCTCCTAAACAGCGCCGACCTGGATAATCTGGAGGGGATAGACGACCTACACTCGCATCTGCTATGCCGTTGCATTGAGGGAGCCTGGTTTCGAGGTAAGAAGCGGGCCATCAGCCGTCTCCCCGCCAACATCGTAAGTGCCGTCGTTGAGCAGATGAGCGTTGCAGATCCTCAGGCCGATGTTCATACCGACCTCTCTTGTCCCGAATGTGGACACCGCTGGGAGGCAGCATTCGATATTGTCTCGTTTTTCTGGCAGGAGATCGAAAACTGGATCAAGCGCACCCTGCGCGAAGTTCATTTACTGGCATCGATTTATAACTGGCGTGAATCCGATATCCTCGCGTTGAGCCCCTGGCGGCGAAACTACTACCTCCAGATGGTGCAGCAATGAATGACTTCATCGACAATTTGCTGACACGTACCATCGACTCGACGGCAATCCTCCTGCCTCGGCCGTCATCCCAGTTCGAACCGATGTCGCCATCTGAATCGCCACCGTCTGCAGTGACATCGGAGCGTGAGACGATGCCGTCTGATATCTCGTTCGAGAAGCCGCAGCCTGTAATCAAGTCAGAGACTCTTGAGGCTCCATCAATATTGCTGACTGAGAAGAGCGTACCGATTACGGCGCCAGAGTCACCGGAAGTTCCCGTCTCTCATCCTACCCCATCGGTACAGGTGAAGAGATCCACTACATACCAGGAAGGGGTGACAAAGTTGCCTGGGGCAGCTGTGAGTGAACGCATCGAACAACATGAGTCAGCAGATCCTGCTCCTTTGTCTCCAATTCATGAGGATGGTTCTGCCGCTTCAGAAATACCCTCTATTGAGACCAGGCCAGGATCAACCGAGAGCGACACCGACCATCCGATCACGCTTTCGAAGCAACCCAAATCCAACCTGTCACCAACACCGGTTGAAGCGGCATCACCTAAGCCCAAGGAGGCGCCTGAGAGATCCAATGAAATACCCCATGAAGCGCCTCATCAGCCTCAGCATAATATCCTCCAGGCTATGGTGAGACAGATGGTACTGCAACCCATCTCACGCCAGGAGCCGACGAGGTCGGAATTAGAGCCAGCAGAGACTGCATCCAACACTGCGTCGCCGGCTTCCGAACCACAAAGGAGATCCAGGGACAATCTTGAAAGGGAGGCGACTGACTCTTTGCCGCTGAGTACGAGCTTGCATTCAGCACCGTACCCAGCAAATACAACACCCCGCAGAACGAAGCATCTGCAGAACCATAAGTCGGGCGAACTGGCATCGAACAGTGGCCCATTGCAGAGGCCACCGAAAGTCCCCTCCGCCTCGCAAACCTTGAAACCGCTGACACCGAAGATACCGCCATTTCCGGAGGTCCCGCAAACAACCGAAGTTCATATCAGCATCGGCCGAGTCGAAGTTCGTGCCACCGCTGAGAAGGCCGCCGCGCCAACCCCTCCGCAGCGGCAATCAAAGCCTGAGGTCATGAGCCTAGACGACTATCTGGCACAACGCACCGGGAAAAAAGGTTAGGTCCATGAGTAATGCCCTCGCCATCGCTGCTGTCACCCGCACACTGCGCAACCTCCTGAACAGTGTAGCGACCGCCGATTACAGCACCCTGCCCAATGATACAAGACCGACCGCCCAGATCGAGGTGACGACCCTGCCACCAGATCGCGTCCGCCTGCCCGACGCATCGCGCAACCGACTCAATCTGTTTCTCTACCAGACCGACATCAGCGCAGCGTGGCGCAATATGGATATACCCAGGCAGGTCCGTTCCGGCGAAAGCGGATACCCGCCTCTGCCGCTCAACCTCTTCTATCTGGTCACCGCCTACGCCGAGAGTGACAATGAACTGATCGGCCAGGTGATACTCGGCACAGCGATGCAGATCCTTCACGATCACCCCTTGCTAAGCCGTGCAGAAATCGGCAGTGCGCTGGCCCTAAGTGAACTCGACAGTCAGATCGAGCGGGTGCGCATCACGCCACAACCCTTTTCACTCGACGAACTCTCCAAGCTTTGGGCCGGCTTTCAATCCGAGTATCGTATCTCCGCCATCTATCAGGTGGCCCTGGTGTTGATCGAGAGCCGTCGCCCGCAACGTGCACCCCTGCCGGTGTTGCGACGTGGCGGCGAAGATCGAGGGCCACTCGTTGTCGCAGCGCCGGCACCGACCTTGCTGGAGGTCCAGGAGTTCTTCGACCCGACCCTGCCGACTCGGCCAACGCACGGCAAACCTGCCGCCGAACTGGGTGATGTGGTGCTACTCCGCGGCACTCACTTCGGCGACGAAGAGATGCACGCACGCCTGCGACACAGTCGCCTCGACACACTACTGTCACTGCCCCTCGAAGCAGAGCAAAGCGACACCGAAGTACAATTTCGTCTTCCCAATGCTTCTGACCCCGGCACTCCGGAGGCCTGGCCGGCAGGTTTCTACACCGTGGAACTGGAGGTCCAGCGGCCGACCCCACCGAACTGGACCACCAACCGACTGCCCTTCGGTCTCGCGCCGACCATCACCGGCATAACGCCTATGACGCAGGCCGTCGGCGCCCAGCCCTTCGATCTGACCTTGACCTGCACACCACAGATCCTCTCGGATCAGCGGACCGTGCTGCTCATGGGTGACCAGGAGATCACCCCTACCAGCGTCACCACCCCGGGTGATCCAGACAGCGACACGACGCTGATCTTTCCCATCGACGGACTGGAAGCGGGTGACTATGTCATCCGCCTGCGGGTCGATGGCGTCGACAGCATCCCGATCGATTTTACAAGCAGCCTGCCGCAGTTCGACAGCAATCAGACAGTGGTGATAACGCCATGAACGACCAGGCTATCGAAACCAACCTGGAGCAACGCACGGCCAGCAGTGAAGAGCAGTGGCAGCTCAACAACAATGCCTCTCTGGAGGCCGCATTGCACTGGCTGCGCCTGCGGCTGAAGCGTCTGGCGAGTCTATCCCAGAACATCGTCTCTGAACCGGCAACAGAGCCGACACGCAGCGGTTTTTTCCGTCGTCGTGAGTCGGAAACAAAGCACTTGTCGCTCCCTTCGACACCCCCTTACGAAGCGGAGCTTGAACAGGCCAGCAGCGATCTGAAACAGGCGGAGTCGGTCGAACCGCCGCCCGCGCTGATCATCCTGGGAAATCGTCTGGGCCTCTCCCGTTTTGAGCAGGAGGTGCTGCTGCTCTGCACTGCTGTCGAGCTAGACACCCGCATTGCCGGACTCTGCGCTCAGGCACAGCAGAACCCAAATCAAAGCTATCCCACCTTCGCCCTGGCATTGGCGCTTTTTGATGAACCGGCCTGGGACGTGCTCTCACCCGAGCGCCCACTGCGACAGTGGCGCCTGATCGAAATAAACCAGCCCGGAGCGCAACCGTTAACCACCAGCCCGCTGCGTGCCGATGAGCGTGTGGTCAACTACATCAAAGGGCTCAACTATCTCGATGATCGCCTGACACCGCTGCTGGTTCCCTTTGATGCAGCACCTCACCACTCCCTCACACCCTCCCAGGAAGCCGCCTGTAAAAGGGTGGTGCAGAGCCTACAACTGGCTTCCGGCAACGGTACTACACAGCCCATACAAATCATCGGCAGCGATCCGCTGAGCAAACAGCTGGTGGCGCAGCAGGCCGCCCAGTTACTCAATCTCAACCTCTATCGGCTACCTGTGGAACTGCTGCCACAACAGGCGGCTGACCTCGAATCCCTGGCCCGGCTGTGGCAGCGCGAGAGCATTCTGTTGCCTATTGCCCTCTTTCTGGATACCCACGAACACGAAGGGGCTGACGACAAAGAGAAGAGTAATGCTGCAACACCGTTGCAGCGCTTTCTCTCACGCAGTCGGGGGGTATTTCTGCTCAGTGTCCGCGAGGTCCGTGCTGATCTGAGTGCATCTATCCAAGCGGTCGAAATCAATAAACCGACGCCTGCCGAACAAGAGGCGGCGTGGACGAAAGCCCTGAACGGTGCATCCAGCGAGAGCCCCAAACTGCTTGCCGGCCAATTCGACCTGAATATAACCGCCATCCATCAGATCGTTCAATCAGCCGCTCAGGAAGCGGTGCATAGCGACATTCACAAAAGCCTGTGGCAAGCCTGTCTCGCCAACACCAGCCCACGTATGGAACAACTGGCGCAGAGGCTCAATCCCGTCGCCACCTGGGATGATATCGTGCTGCCCCCTGAAGAGATGGAGCTGCTGCGTCAGGTCGCTGTACAGGTGGCTCAACGCAGCCAGGTCTATGACGGCTGGGGCTTCCGCAAGCGTATGAACCGGGGACTGGGGATCAGTGCCCTGTTCGCCGGCGAGAGCGGCACTGGCAAGACCATGGCCGCTGAGGTGATCGCCAATGAGCTGGGCCTGCATCTCTACCGCATCGACCTGTCGGCGGTTGTCTCCAAATACATCGGCGAGACCGAGAAGAATCTGCGCCGACTCTTCGACGCCGCGGAGGACGGTGGCGCCATCCTCTTCTTCGACGAGGCCGATGCCCTGTTCGGCAAGCGCAGTGAAGTACGCGACAGCCACGACCGCTACGCCAACATCGAGACCAGCTACCTGCTGCAGCGGATTGAGTCCTATCGTGGTCTGGCCATCCTCGCCACTAATATGCGCAGTGCACTCGATGATGCCTTTATGCGCCGGCTGCGATTCGTGGTGACCTTTCCCTTCCCTGGACCACAGCAGCGTAAGGCGATCTGGAAACGGGCTTGGCCCGCTGAGACGCCATTGGGTGAACTTGATTACGACCATCTGGCCCGATTCAGTCTCGCTGGTGGCAACATCGCCAACATCGCCCTCAACGCTGCCTTCATGGCGGCGCAGCAGAAGGTGCCGGTGAGCATGCCGCTGATGCTCGATGCGGCCAGGGCCGAGTACCAGAAGCTCGAGCGACCCATCAACGAGTGCGACTTCTCCTGGGCAGGTCTAGCTCAACCGCAAGCAGGACAGCGATCTGACACCAAGCCCAACACTGAGGCCATTACATGAAGATCCACTTGTATATCGATCAACTGGTGCTTGAAGGACTCACGGTCGGAGACAGAGATATAGACACCGTCCAGGCTGCCTTCGAAGTAGAGTTGAAGCAGTTACTATCGAATGGAATGCTTACGCCGAACCTCCGCAACCGGAATGTTAGTGCTTGCGTACCTGTCCAAAACATCAATCTGGTCGATGCTGCAACTCCACACGACCTGGGTCAACACATCAGCTGGGCGGTCTACAGGGGGTTAAGCAGATGAATCAAGGCATCAAATCGCAAAGTCAAACGCTTACTACAGCGAAAATCGACACCCATAGAGGACTACTACAGCGCAAGTGTTCATGCGCCCGGCAATCGGGAGAAGATGATCAGGTCAGGCGCCAGAAGAAAAGCAGCTTTTTGCAAAGACGCGCAGCGAACCATGATGCACCTCCCGCTGTACCCTCCATCGTCGGTAAAGTATTACGCTCATCAGCGAAACCATTGGATGCGACCACGAGAATAAACATGGAGTCCGGATTTGCGCATAGCTTCGCGCATGTCCAGCTAAACCAAGCAAAACCACAGGTATCGAGCGCCAGTCTGGTAACGGATCGACCAGACAGCGGATACGAGAGTGAAGCGGACAGAGTGGCATCGGCAGTCATGCAGTCGCCCCGCAACATCGAGTCACCCACAGAATTCCAGCACGCAATCAACTTCGAGGGTGTGCGGCTGCATACGGGATATCACGCCGCGAAATCTGCCAGGGCAATGAACGCTAAAGCCTATACGGTCGGCAATCATATCGTTTTCGGGTCTGGAAATTACAATCCCCGTTCAACCGCCGGTAAACGGCTGTTGGCTCATGAATTGACTCATGTGTTGCAGCAATCCGGAACGAACACCGCACCAACAGGAATCTTGCAACGCACCATTGGCGATGGCCATGACCTGACGGCTACCCGCTTTCGCGGTAATGTCGTGCTGGAAGCAGCTTATGACGATGAAAGACTTATTAGAAAAGGAGACACTGGCCTTTCCGTCACTCTCATCCAGCAATCCTTGATAGACCAAGGTTACCCGCTTCCATTTCGTCGCGCAGACGGGGTATTTGGCGACGAAACCGTAGCGGCCGTAAAGCGGTTTCAAACAGACGCCGGCGCAGTTCTCATCGACGGTATCGTTGGACCAGAAACGATGGAACTCTTGGACCGACACGATACAACCGGCGCCGGGCATCCCCCAGCCACCACAGGACCAATTCCCGCACCCGCGCCTGCACTTGCAACATGCAACGCACCATTTTCCGGTGTAACTTTCTCGCTTGCAAATCAGAATGCCACCGGAAGCAGTCCTGCCGCGAATATCCGTGTCGCCTCAAACCATGGGCATGATTTCTTGTTCATGCAGGGAACCACCCCGATAAACTATGATCCAGAGATAACTATTCAGGCGCCGAACGATCCAAAAGCACGCGAGTTTCAAGTCGGTTTCGCCCAGAATGTGCTATCGACCAACCGTGTTGCCAGTTATCTGTCCGGAACCACAATACGAACCACCCTACCGAATGTACCGATAAAAGATGGTGCGCCTGGTGGCAGCTACAATCCCATATTCGTTTCAGGCCCCCATGCCAGCCTCCTGGAAAACTTTACCGCGAATGGCGACACCGTCAATCTAGACTGGCCGGATGCACCAGCCGATGGTGCATTCATCGATTTATTGAACAATCCATCGTGCTCGCCGCTCCGTACCCCATCGACATTGAGTACCATGACTATGCGGGACGAGTTCCGAATTTGGGTTCTTGTCCGGCATATTCCAAGCGGCTGCGTACATTCGCTTCATCATGTGGATTGGAATCTGAACTGGTCCGCTGGCTGCGTAACCGTCCCAATAGCTGGTACGGTTTGTGCCGCCGGATCCAATGTCAACAATGTAACCGAAGCAAACGGTGATGGTTCACCGCGATTCGTCCAAGGCGGACCTGTCCCTGCCGATGTCGTAGGTAAAACATGCACATGAATGGAGTTAATCATTCCACAATCGAGAGTTGCTCACCCATGCCTGTGAATCTACTGATTCTTGCAAGCTGTCTCTTTGGCAATACGTATGCATACAGCGTTGGTGAAGTCGCAAGTGCAACCGCTTACATTTCCGAGTGGAACCAATTCTCTCATCGGGAGGCAGCCATGAATGATCAAGACAATTCGCCACCCCCCCCGGCGTCTTATGACATCGGCGCTTTGCTTCACTATGCAGGACCCAGTCTTCGACAAACGGAGTCGCTATCGGATACCTGCGAGATTGCTGATATTCGCGACACCAAGGAGAACGAACGAATAATCGACAACCTACTCTCATCGCAGGGAATTTCCTTCAACATCGAACGACCCAGCTCCATGGGATGGCCGGGAATCCGGAACCGTCTAATCGTCAGCATCCCAAACAGCAGATGTCGTGAAGTACAAAAACTCTTTGCCGCGGCGGTTGAAGCATCAGCTTTAGACATGGTCGAAGGCAACGAGGGATTTTCCGCTTACTGACCACGTATCCTAGAGGCAAGTTATGCGTAAAGGCGCCATCATTGGACTAGATATCTTCAACCCCGTCGCAAGCGTGGTGGTCTTCCAGTTCAATCCGGAGAAGCTGACGCGCACGCTGACGCCGCAGACTTCCGGCAGCTCCGGCTCCATCTTCGAGACCCAACGATTGAAGGGCGCGCCCGAAGAGAGCATCCGTATGGAGCTGCTCTTCGACGCCGCCGATGCGCTCGCCGAAGGTGACGGCACCACCGAGTCCCTCGGACTCTATCCGCAGCTCTCTGCGCTGGAGATGCTGATCTACCCCAAGAGCGCGCTGGTCATCACCAACACGGTACTGCTGGCTACGGGAACTATTGAGGTCATCCCACCGACAGGACCACTCACCCTCTTCGTCTGGGGCCCGCAGCGGATCCTGCCGGTACAGATCAAGGAGTTCAGCATCGAGGAACAGACCTATGACTCCAACCTCAATCCGATCAAGGCCAAGGCCACACTCAATCTCAAGGTGCTCAGCTACAACGATCTTTCATTGATACATCCGGGCTATACGATCTTCGTAGGACATCAGATCGCGAAAGAGGTCTTCGCCACCATGGGCAGTATCGGCAACATGAGCAATCTTGACGACCTCTTTGCCTGACAAAGGACACTCACCATGTTTGAACCCAGCAGCCGCTACTTTGAACTTGAGACCACCACCCTGACACTGCCAAACGGGCGCGAGGTGCGCTATGTGCGCCGACGCTTTCTGCCGCCGCTGGCAAGCGGGACGGTCTTTGTCGAACACACCGTAACCGAAGGAGAGCGACTCGACCACATCACGGCCCGCTATCTGGGTGATCCAGAACTCTTCTGGCAACTTGCTGACATCAACAACGCCATGCAGGCAGAAGCGCTTGTTGCCGAGATCGGGCGCAAGCTGAGCATCTCATTGTTGCCAGGATCAATAACGCCATGAATCTCCTCGGCCTGCATCTGCAACTGCTTATTGGCGAGACGGTGCCGACACCGGCACCGCTAAAGGTCAATGAGGCGCTGGACAGTGTCGAGGTGACCCATAAGGACGAAGGCCGCTCCGGTTTTCAGTTGGTGTTTCAAATCGGCCGCGGCGCTTTCGATCTCAGGGACTATTCGTTACTCAAGGAGAACCGCATCAAACCCTTCAACCGGTTGCTGTTGAATGTCCTGTTCGGTGTCACACCCCAGCCGATCATGGACGGCATCATCACCAACCATCAACTGGCACCCGGCAACGATCCGGGCACGTCGAAACTGACCCTGACTGGCGAAGATGTGAGTGTGATGATGGACCTGGAAAAGCAATCGCGAGCCTATCCGAATCTCTCCGATGAGCTGATCGTCTTTTTCATTCTGCTCGACTACCTCGTCCCCTATGGCATGCGCCCTGATGTAGAGTCGCCAGCAAGCTCTGAGACGCGAACCGTCGCGCAGCAGACGACCACCCAGCCCAATAACAAGACCGATCTGGAGTATCTGACCGAGCTTGCCGGCAAACACGGCTTCGTCTTCTATGTCGATCCAGGTCCCGTGCCTGGCACCAACGTAGCCTACTGGGGATCGCCTTCTCGCCGCGGCAGAACCCAGGGAGCACTCTCGGTCAACATGGGCCCGAACACCAATGTGGAATCGATCAGTTTCAAATACGACGAAATAACCCCCAAGAAGATGACCTTCACCCTGGAGAACGGTAATGAGGAGACCCTTGATCGCTACTCACGAACACCACCGCTGGCCAGCCGTATTCCCACTGCCCGCAAGCGTGACTTCCTCACCCGCCCGGACGGCATGAGCGACACGGGAGCGAGAGCCAAAGCGCAAGGGGAGGTCGACAAATCGTTCGACCAGGTGGTGAAAGCTAACGGCACTCTTGACGCGCTGCGTTACGGCCGCATCCTCAAGCCCCGCGGTCTGGTCGACGTGCGCGGTGCCGGGGAGCACTACGATGGCACCTACTACGTAAAGAGCGTGACCCATAAGATCGATGTGCGTAAAGGCGAATACAAGCAGACCTTCGCGCTGACCCGCGAAGGCGTCGGCACCACCACCCCATTTGTGAGCACCTGACCCATGTTCTACGGCAAATATCGAGGCACTGTCGTCAACAACCTGGACCCACAGCAGTTGGGACGGTTGCAGGTCATGGTGCCGCAGGTGCTGGGAAGCAGCCGTCTCAGTTGGGCCATGCCCTGTGTGCCCTATGCCGGTCCAGGAGTGGGTTTCTTTATGCTGCCACCGGTCGATGCACGAATCTGGGTCGAATTCGAGGGTGGTAATCCCGACTATCCGATCTGGGTCGGTGGATTCTGGGATCAGTCGAGCGACATACCGGCCAGTCCGCCGCTGGCAGAGAAGAAGATCATCAAGACCGATACGGCGACCGTCTCTCTCGATGACACGCCGGGGGCTGGCGGTATCACCATCGAGACAACAGCGGGCATGAAGATCTTGCTCAACGCCCAGGGCCTGGAGATCGATAACGGGCAGGGTGCGACGATCAAGCTGCAAGGCCCCAAGACCGCCATCAACGGCACAGCACTGGAGGTGACCTGATGCCCGGTTTCATTCTCCACCAGGGAGCCACCGTGCTCTGCCTGCACGCTGGGCAGGCGCAGCCGACCGTGACCAATCCACGGGTCAAGGTCAGCGGGCAGCCAATCGTTACCCAAACGACGATACACACCGTCGCCGGTTGCACAATGCCTCCGCCGCCCAATGGGAACGGGCCCTGTGTCACTGCGCAGTGGGTCAGCGCAGCCACACGGGTTAAGGCCAGCGGGACACCGCTGCTATTGCAGAACAGTCAGGCGATCTGCACACCCACAGGCACCGGCCTCAATGTGATCGCCACCCAACTGCGAGTGAAAGCGACATGATCAACATCGACTACCCCTTCCATTTCGACGATCGCGGTCGCACGGCCCTCACCGACGATGACGACCATATCCGCGACATGATCGAGCAGTTTCTCTTCACCAACCCTGGCGAGCGGGTCAACCGACCCGAGTTCGGCGGCGGTCTGCTTAATGTCCTCTTCGAGCCCAACAGCGAAGCGCTCGTCTCGACACTGCAGCGCACCGCCCAGGCGGGACTGCAGCGCTACTTGGGCGACCTGATCACGGTGCAGGTGTTGGTCGCCTCCACCGAGGAGTCGACGCTGCGGGTCAACGTCCGCTACATCGTGCAGCGTAATGGTGAGGCACACACGGCAAGCTTCGAGCGGGTGGCATCATGACAATTACGAATATGGTCTGCCAGACCGAGCAGCGCCGCCATCAGGTTCGGCAGCAGAATTACAACGGGCTCGACTATCTCGAGGTCAGCGACGATCAACTGATGCTGACGGTCTACTTTCTCGGACCGGCGCCGGAGAATCTGACGATTGATAACTTCGAGATCAGCGGTGGTGAACGCATCCGTGACATTCAGATAGTCGATTTGGTGGTCTGCCCGCAACACGACCCGGAGCTGGACAATTGTATTGTTCTAACACTCGACAGGCCGGGAGACTTCTCCACCTATCAGCTCTGTCTGGTCAATCTGCCGCAGGAGAGCCTATTCGACCCGCGCTATCTCTGCCTCTCGTTCAATTTCAAGCTCTCATGTCCCAGCGAGCTGGACTGCAAGCAGCAGAAAATCTGTCCTCCTGAGATCTATCCAAAACCAGATCTCGACTACCTGTCAAAAGATTACGCGAGTTTTCGGCAACTGATTCTCGACCGGCTCTCCGTGGTCATGCCGGATTGGAGCGAGCGCCATACCCCCGACCTCGGCATTACTCTGGTGGAGATCCTCGCCTATGTCGGAGACTATCTCAGCTACTACCAGGACGCTGTCGCCACCGAAGCCTATCTCGATACCGCCCGCCAGCGTATATCAGTGCGACGACATGCCCGCCTGGTCGACTACCTGATGCACGAAGGGTGCAATGCTCGCACCTGGGTCCACATCGATACCTCTATGGACTGCACATTGCCCGCAGATCAGATCTCATTTATCACCACCTTCGCCCGCGCACCAGAGGTTGAAGATCGTCTGTTGACCTGGGATGACCTGAAAGCAGTGCCCGACCACCATTATGATGTTTTCGAACCCCTGCTCGAAACGCCAGACGGGGAGATCCATCTCTATCAATCCCACAACGAGATTCACTTCTACACCTGGGGGAACAGGGAGTGTTGTTTGATGCGAGGCGCCACTAGCGCCTGGCTCATCGACGGCACAGCTGCACCACAATCCCCCGCGGGGACGGAACAGCCTGCAGAGACACCAACCACCACTACCCCAAACGGTGCATCAGCAGATGAACCGGAGGCGAGTGACGAGCAACCCTGCGAGGACGATACCACGCCAGACGAGCCACCCCCAGCCACACGCAGACTCCATCTGCAACCCGGTGATGTGTTGATCTTTGAAGAGGTCATTGGCCCGAAAACCGGCGACCCCGACGATGCCGACCCCACCCATCGTCACCCGGTGCGACTCATCAGGGTCGACCCGGTCATCGACCCGCTCAACGGCTTGCCGCTGCTGGCGATCACCTGGTCGGAGGAGGACGCCCTGCCCTTCCCCCTCTGTCTCTCCGTTGTGGGGCCAGCCCCGGAATGTGCGTTGATCGAGCATGTCACGGTGGTCCGGGGCAACCTGGTGCTCAGCGATCACGGACGTCGCCTCGACGAACCTGAAGCCCTCGGCTGTGTGCCGACAGAGAGTGAGACCACGAGTTGTGTTCGTGAGGGACGCCCTTCTGATCCTGTCCCCCATCCTGGACGCTTCAGCCCCATCCTCAGTGAGAGCCCGCTTACCTTCAGTCAGCCGTTGCTAACCGAGATCCCGGCCACGGAGATGCTGCATCAGGAACCACGTCTGGCACTGCCCTGGATCAGACTCTCCAGCTGGCCGGATCCCGACTGCCACAACGATGGACCTGATGATTCAATCGCCCAACCCGCAGACATAGAGACAACACCCTGGCAGACCCGGCGGGATCTGCTGGCAAGCCATGACAATGAGAATCACTTCGTCGTCGAGATGGACGACCGACGCCGTGCCCATCTTCGCTTTGGAGAGGGCGAGTTGGGCAACCAGCCGCAAAGCAATCACCGCTTCGAAGCCATCTACCGCATCGGTAATGGACCCCAGGGCAACATCGGTGCGGACAAGCTTCTGCTGGTTGTCTCCGATACCACTGTCAGCGGTCTCAGCCTAAGCCCCCGTAATCCCCTGCCGGCAAGTGGTGGTACCGCTGCGGAGACGGTGTCTGATGTCAAGCTGTTCGCCCCACACGCCTTTCGTCAGCAACTTGAGCGCGCCATCACCCCGGAAGATTACGCCGAACTGGCTGCCCAGCATCCAGCGGTACAGCGTGCCGCCGCTGAGCTGCGCTGGAACGGCAGCTGGTACGAGATGCGTGTCGCCATCGATCCGCTGGGAGAGACGGTAGCCGACAGTGAACTCCTCAACGAGGTCGAACAGCACCTCTATCGCTTCCGCCGCATCGGACACGACTTGGCCGTCCTGCCGGCACACTATGTGGCGATCGATCTGGTGCTGACGATCTGCATCAAGGCCGGTTTTCTGCGCGGCGATGTGCGGCTAGCCCTTCTGAAACGTTTTAGTAGCGACTCTCTGCCCGATGGCACTCTGGGCTTCTTCCATCCGGACGCACTGAGCTTTGGTCAAAGCATCTCTTTGAGTCGACTGGTGGCAGCAGCACAAACCATCCCCGGTGTGGAGAGCATCAGGGTAACGAGACTGCAGCGGCTCTTCGAGGGGCCCAACGGCGAGATCGAGCAGGGGGTGCTACCCATCGGGCCGTTAGAGATTGCACGGCTCGACAATAATCCCAACTTTCCGGAACACGGACGTATTCAGTTTGAGCTGCGAGGTGGACGATGAAAGACCCGACCTGTGGCTGCTGCCAAGGCACCGAATCCCTGACTCCCCAGTCGACCGCCAACCGTCCCGGTCTCACTGCCTTGAGTTATAGGGTGGGGACCCATGGGAGCTTTTTCGAATCGATGGTGGCACGTCTCACCAGCCACCGCCTGGCGGATGGCAGGCGTCCCCTGCTGCAGTTGAAAACCCGCCAACGGGACGACCCCTCCCTGGCCCTGCTCGACGCCTGGGCCAGCATCGCCGATGTTTTGACCTTCTACCAGGAGCGTATCGCGAATGAGGGCTACCTGCTGACTGCTACCGAGCGGCGCTCGATTCTTGAGCTGGCGCGGCTGGTGGGTTATCGCTTGCGTCCGGGAGTCTCCGCCACTGTCTTCCTCGCCTTCACGCTGGAGGATGAGTTCGAGATCGAGATCCCGGCCGGCACCCTGGCCCGCAGCCTGCCGGGTCCCGGTGAACTGCCGCAACCCTTCGAGACCGATGAGCCGCTGCAGGCCCGCAGCGCATGGAATGCCATCTCCCCACGCCTGTCACGCCCCCTCTACCTCTTGCCAGAGAGCGGATTTACCGAGGCGCGAGACCTCTACCTCTCCGGCTCAGCCACCGACCTCAAGGTCAGCGATGCCCTGGTGATAGTGCAAGACAATCTGGCCGAGGCCTACGCTGTACAAGCGGTAGAGATGGATAGTGCCGCCGAGCTGACAACACTGAGCTATCTGCCCTATGGCACCGTTACTGCCCTTCCCGGAGGCTCCCCCACGCCCGGCACCACCACCCTGGAACCGGCCTTGACCCGGCTGGCCGAAGTGGTGAGGGGGTTGCGTAAAGCGCCCTCCCTGCAACCGCCCAGCCGCTTTCAGCTCCCCCGTTCAGCACAGCTGACCTACGGTGCCAGCTCCGATCTCGGTCCCCGTCTGCTGACCCGCTTCAGTCCACGCCTGCGGGAGACCCTCTACACCGCCTACGCCAACGCGCCAGTGACAGGCGTGAACCCCGACGATTTGGCACAGGTCGAGGCGTTTCGCGTCAAGACCGCCCCCTTCGGCCACAACGCACCGCTCGACCTGGTTTATGAAGACAATGTCCTGGTGGGAAGAGAGGAGTGGAGCCTGGCTGAGTTCAAGTCAGCGCTCGGATTGAGCTTGAGTTCCTCTGATCCAGACATAGCGGTGGATACCGCCTTTGTTACACCCTTTGATATCAATGATGAGTTCCCTCCACTGCAACTTCACATCTCCAATGCGGATGGAATCAACACCCTACCGGAACTGGTGGTGTCTCTGGACGAATTGGATTTAATAGATCCCGACAACACTATCTACGAACGCACATACCAGATTGCGCATACCACAACCAGGGTTCACGTCCGCGTCGCCTATGGTGGTGAAGGAACAGACTGGACTCTTCTTGGAATTGCTGTGCAATTCGAGAACGATAGTCAGCAACGAACTATCCAGATTCAAGGGAGACCTCATGTAGGAGCGACGGTGATGGGGACAATACCCAGTGGTGTCAGCTTCTTCGAAGTGATTGTCACTGGCATGAGCGCTATTCCAATAACCAGCGGCCAGACTATCTCCAAACCCATACCTGGGGAGAGCCGGCAAGTCACCATCTCACTGGACAGTGCCCGCTCACGCTTGCAGACCACCCTCGATGAATCGAACTTCGCAGTTAACAACACAACCTTCCGTCTGCTCTCTCTCGATGCCACCTACGATGACATCACAGTTGGCAGTTGGGTGCTGATCGATCGGCCCGACAGAGAGCCCGAGCTACACCGGGTGCAACAGGTAAATGTCCTGTCACGAGTCGATTACGGCATCTCTGCGAAGGTGACGCAACTCCTGCTTGACGGTGAATGGCTCGATCATATGGACAGCTCCCTCTCTTTGCTCCGCTCAACTACCGTCTATGCGCAGAGCGAGATTCAGGATCTGGCCGAGGCGCCCATTGAGGAGGATGTGGGCGGCGACGAGATCGAACTCGATGGTCTCTATGAAGCGCTCGAGGCGGGACGCTGGGTGGTGGTTGCAGGTGAACGTAGCGATGTTCTGGATGAGAACGAACAGATCATCGAAGGGATCGAAGCCAGTGAAATAGCCATGTTGGCCGGCGTGGAGCACAAGGTGCAGATCGTCACTGCCCCCAATGGCAACCCGATGGAGCTACCGACCGACACCCTGCACACAAGACTGCTCCTGGCCGAAGAGCTGGCCTATCGCTATCGACGCAACAGCGTCAAGATCAACGCCAACCTGGTCAAGGCCAGCCACGGTGAGACTCAGAGAGAGACCCTGGGCAGCGGCAATGCTGCGCAACCTTTCCAGTCATTTACTCTGGGAAAGAGCCCGCTCACCCACACCGCAGCCCCCACTCCTGAGGGCGTTGAGAGCAGCCTCGAGGTACGCGTCAACGATATCCTCTGGCCGGAGGAAAAGACCCTGCTCTACCTGGACGACACAGCGCGGGGTTACCAGACCAAGCGGGATAACGAAGGCAACACCAGCCTCATATTTGGTGACGGTAAGCGGGGTTCCCGTCTGCCCACCGGGGTTGAAAATATCACCGCTGTCTACCGCGCGGGCATCGGTAAGGCGGGCAATGTGGAGGCAGCTAAGATCAGCGCGCTGGGTTCCCCGCCACTCGGAGTCAAAGAGGTGGTCAATCCCCAGATGGCCTCCGGCGGCGCCGACGCTGAGAGTCGTAACCAGGCCCGCCGCAACGCCCCATTGGCTGTGCTCGCCCTCGACCGTCTCGTATCGGTGGAGGATTACGCCAGTTTCACCCGCACCTATGCCGGCATCGGCAAAGCCCATTCCGTCAATCTTTCCGACGGGCGCGTCAATCTGATCCATCTCACCATTGCCGGTGAAGATGACCAGCCCATTGAGCTGCAATCGGATCTCTATCGGAATCTGTTGCGCTCCCTCGATCGCTTCGGTGACCCCCATCTGCCGCTGCAGGTAGCGCTCAGAGAGGTGCTCTTTCTCTTCATTAGTGCGCGAGTGAGGATCCATGAGGCGTATCTGTGGGAAAAGGTCGAGCCCGCCATCCGCGTCGCTGTGCTGGCGCATTTCAGTTTTGATCTACGAGAACTGGGGCAGGACCTTCTGCTGAGTGAGGTGATCGGTGTCATACAGGGCGTTGAAGGTGTCGATTATGTCGACGTCGATCTGCTGGATGCGATCGCTGAAAGTGAGGCCGAAGACCCAGAGGTGCTGGCGCAGAAACTGGCAGATCTGGCCACTTCGCAGACGCCCGGGTCAGCGGGCGGGAGGCTCTGTGACACCACCACCCAACCAAAACAGCGCATTCTTGTCGACCTGGCACACACCGATCCGATCCTGGGTATTCGTCCGGCACAGCTCGCCTACCTGAATCCCGAGCTCCCTGACACACTCATTCTGACGGAGGTGAGATGATGAAACGCCACCCGGACCGACTCTTTAACCTGCTGCCTGTCGTCCATCGTCAGCGCGATGCGGAACAGGGCTATCCGCTACGCGCACTGCTGCAGGTGATTGGTGAACAGGTCGAGATTGTCGAGGATGACATCGATCAGCTCTACGAAAACTGGTTCATCGAGACCTGCGAAGATTGGGTTGTCCCATACCTGGCCGATCTGATCGGCTATGAAGCCGTCCATGAGGCGGGGCAGCCGGGCGAGATCGGAACGGAACAGCATCGAGCCCTGAACAAGATCCTCATCCCGCGCCGTGAAGTGGCAAATACCATCCGTAACCGACGCCGCAAAGGCACACTGGCTCTGCTCGAACTGCTGGCCCATGATATAGCCGACTGGCCAGCCCGAGCAGTGGAGTTCTACCAACTGCTGGCCTGGATGCAACCCCTCAACCACCAGCGTCTCAATCGCGGGAGATCGGTGGAGTTGCGTGACCCGCTAGCCCTCGAGCGAATCGATGGGCCATTCGACAGTGTCGCCCATACGGTGGATGTACGCAGTCTGAGTTCCTGCCGTACCCGGGGACGTTACAACATCCCCAATGTGGGGCTCTTCGTCTGGCGCCTGAAGGCCTACCCCATCAGCTGGGAACCTGCCTACTGTCACGAAGACCTAGGCTCGCACTGCTACACCTTCAGTGTGCTGGGCAATGATGCCCCTCTCTATACCAAACCGAGTCCGGAACCCTCGCCGTATCATATTGCCGGACCTTTGAACCTACCCATACCCATCAGCCGCCAGGCCCTGCGACACCACCTGGAAGACTATTATGGCAGCGAGGGGAGCTTTACCATCTGGGCAGACGGCTGGGACGGTCAGGATCTCTCAACCCCAATACCCTGCGAGGCGCTGGTGGTGGCAGACCTGAGCCACTGGCGCTATCGGCCACAACAGGATCAGGTAGCTATAGACCCAGAACTGGGGCGGATTGTTTTTCCGCCCCGGCAACTACCGACAAACGGGGTCTGGGTAAGTTACCACTACGGTTTCAGCGCTGACATGGGTGGCGGTGAGTACAATCGCTCACCAACCCAACCGGATGGGGCGGTCATCTACCAGGTAGGCCGCGATCAAGCCTTTGAGCGAATCAACGATGCCCTGGTACGCTGGCGCGATGAAGCACCTGAGCACGCGGTGGTGGAGATCACCGATGGCGGTGTCTACACCGAACAGATCAATATCGATCTGAATGAGGGACAGAGCCTCCAACTCCGCAGCGTGAACGGCAGACGTGCGCTGCTGCGCCTGATGGACTGGCACACAGCGCGTCCCGATGCCCTCTCGGTACTCGGGGCTGTCGACAGCCGCTTCAAGCTCGACGGTCTGGTGGTGGCAGGGCGAAGCGTGCTGTGTCGAGGCGAGCTCGCTGAGGTCACTCTCCGCCACTGCACACTGGTGCCGGGCTGGACCATCGATCCCGACTGTGATCCACTGCGTCCCGCCGAGTCGAGTCTGCAACTGATCGACACGCAGGCACAGATCACTATCGACCACACCATCCTCGGCTCCATTCAGGTGAGCCAGGATGAGGTGACCAGCGATCCGATCAATATCCATATCCACGACTCCATCCTCGATGCAACCAGTGCGGAACGGGAGGCCATCGGCGCCCCAACCTGGCCACTGGCCCATGCGGTTCTGGTCATCGAGCGAACAACTGTCTTTGGCACCATCGAGACACACGCCATTGACCTGGCGGAGAACAGCATCTTCCTAGGCAGGATAAAGGTGGCCCGGCGCCAGCGCGGCTGTATCCGCTTCTGCTATGTCACGCCCGGTTCACGCACTCCCCGCCGTTACCGTTGCCAGCCCGACTTGGTGGAGCAAGCACTGAAAGCTGCAATACCCAAGGAGGCAATAGGCCCACCCGCAAACGTGCCTGTGGTAATCGGTAACGCTGATCCGGGTGTGACACCCATCAGCTGTGCGGAGTCTGAGGGTGCCTTCAACCTGCAACTGGAGCTCCATACAAGTAATCCGACTCCCGATATCAACGATATTGTGATCTATACGCTGACAATCCATAACAACGGCCCCCGAAACGTGAGCGGGATAGAAATCACTATAGAACCGCCTGTGCTTGCCTCAAATGAGTTAGCGGAGTGTATACAAGGTGAAGATTTCTCGTTCAGTCAAGGAGAGATCCAAGAAATTAACGACCAACCGATCTGGCTAGTGGGAGACCTGGAGGCAGGCAAGCATGCCGTGTTTAGTGTTCCTGTCGAGGTCATTGGCGAGTGTGCTCCTCCCGAAGTGGGGGCCGCCATCACTGCCTACACCTGGCTGGATGACGGTCAGGATTACATCGCCAGTCTGGTCGAACGAGCCCGCGTGCGGGTCAAGCCTCGTTTTACAAGTACTCGCTACGGAAACCCGGGCTACGCCCAGTTGGTGCTCGACTGTTGCAGTGAAATCACCCAGGGCGCGGACGATGAATCCGAGATGGGCGTATTCCACGACCTGTTCCAACCTCAGCGTAGGAGTAACCTGGAGACCAGGCTCGAGGAGTTTGTGCCGGCGGGTATGGACATTGAAATCATCTTTTCAAATTAGGAGAAGGAACCATGAAAGGCGACTTCAGCCGCAATACATTCGAACAACGCCATCACTTCGCCCGCGTGCTGATGCAGCAAGGCCGTGTTCTGATTGATGCCGACTGGAATGAACAAACTTCAATCCTGTTGCACTACATCAGAACGCTTGCCTCAGACCTGATTGGACATCACGGTGGGCCAGGTAATGGGTTCTCTATTAGCTGCAGTGACGACTACTCCTACGATTTCGAGATAGCCTATGGTCACTACTATGTGGATGGCATTCTTTGTGAGAACGAACCCCATTTCTTTTGCCCTGCTGGTGAGAGTCCTGAACCCTTAACATACACAAGTCAGCCCGATTTTCCGCTTTTTGTAGAAGATGAAGCAAGGTTGACCGGGGATACATCCTATCTTGTATACCTCGATGTCTGGGAGCGACACTTGAACCACCTTCAGGCCAACCATATTCGCGAACCGGCATTAGGCGGACCCGATACGGCAAGCCGTGCCCAGGTTATCTGCCAGGTAAAAACTGTGGAGATACCTGAAGACTTACTGTATTTAATCAGCTGTCCTGAACTTGAAAGTTCCCTGCTGCCAGAGAGAGAAGCGCCTTGCCTGAGAGCCAGGGCACGAGTTGAAGTAGCCCCTGACGATCCCTGCATAATACCGCCGGAAGCGCGTTTTCGTGGCGCGGAAAACCAACTCTATCGTGTTGAAATCCATGATGATGGAAGTGAAAATGCAGCCAGTGGGAGTGCAAGTTATAAATGGTCGCGTGATAACGGCTCGGTGGTATTCGGTATAAGGTCCCTGCAGGGAAGCATGCTGACCCTGGAGTCGTTGGGGCCGGATGATCGGCGCAGTATCAAGGAGGGAGACTGGGTAGAGATCGTCGATGACGTGTCGGTCTTGCGCTCAATCTCCTACGGACTTTTCCGCGTATTGACTGTCGATCGCGTCGGGGTCACTGTCACTATTGAGGTGCCTGAAGGTACGTTTCTACCCGTTTTCGATGAACAGAGCACCACCCATCCGATCCTTCGCAGATGGGATCAGGGATCAGACGCAATTCCTCTCGAGCCGGCTAAATGGATAGACCTGGAGGATGGGGTGCAGGTCTACTTCGAATCTGGCGGTACATACCAGACAGGTGACTTTTGGCTTATCCCGGCTCGCTCAACAATTGGTGATGTTTTGTGGCCTAGTGAGATAGGCCCAGATGGCCTCAGCATACCGGCTGCCGTTACACCACATGGAATCGATCACCACCAAGCTCCCTTGGCCATTATCTCTGTTGATGTTAACGGTATTGTGAGCTGTGAAGAACACTGCCGCTGCAACATAAATCCGCTCTGTTCAAACGCACAATTCCAAAATCCACCTGATAACACTGGACGTCAACCCGAACGGTATCCTGTTAATGAGATAAGTGGCGTAGGAGAGACCTTTGCGTTACGGCTTGGTGCTGCAAATATTGTCGACGCAACTGAACTTATTCGGCGCGAACCAGAAGAGCTAGCCAGGATTATGGCGCCATCCGGCAATCGCCCTATCCCAATCGATAGGGTTGAGAGAATTATCGAGAATGCCAGGCTTTATATTGAAGAAGTCGACAGAAATGATACTGAATAACCAACGTGTGACTTGCGAAAAAAGGCGTCTGTTAATGCTAATGTATATTTCCAGATGGTAGTTGATCCTCTTGCCTTGCAAACGATGTTATTAAAAAAATAATCGAAATGATGGCAAAGAAGGAATTCTGGATGATAGACGGATTACGATATTAGAGGTTGCAAAAGCAGCAGGAAATCACTGCAATTGGCTTTTTTGTTTTTTGATTGGTAGCGGGGGCTGGCTTCACACGCTATTTTCCCTGCGTCTGAGCATTGAGGAGCGCCATCCTGGAAAGGGATTCTGGAAATAAGCCCTTAGGCGCGCCAAAAACTAAATTTTAGTGCAAAAAACAGCCTGCTATATCAGGAAAACAGCTCAGCCACGGTTTTCATGGGCAGGTAATGACCCGCCGGGCATCTTTTTCTATCAGACGCACGATATATTCCGTCAGGCTTTTGGTACCTAAAAGCGCCGCTGCCTTCTCCGCCGCCGCCTTGATCTCATCGTCAATGCGCATGTCTATACGTGATGTAGTCATATCCACCACCTTTCATTCAATACAATGTGCTTATGCAACATAAGCAGCGATTCAAATCTTTATACAGCACATTTCCGTACACATAAGAAAAGAAAGGTGGGTACACAGAGGTCCAGGGTGGTTGATGTCCTGTTCACCATCCAATCGCGATGAGGTTGGCGCGCATCCAATCCACGTTAGGGTTGGTCGGGGTTGAACAGCAATCTGTTCACGGTTGATCAGAGTAATAACGAATCGATCTGCCCAGGGAGCGCGAAACTCCTCCAGCAGATCCAACGCGAGACTGAGGCGCCCGGGGCTATCCTGATGCAGAAAACCCACATAGGGATCTAGCCCTACTCCTTAGTATTAGGGTTTTACCCGATGCCATCAGGGCACGCGCCGCCTCGACGGTCTGCTGCGTAGCTGCGCGCAAGACCTCATCGAATGGGACGGCTACCCGTTTCCTCATCTGCCATTACCACAAAGCGCCACTATCGATACGGATCTCCCGCATCTCCTCCAGACAGAGAGCTTGAGCGCAGAGATACTGCGTTCATAACTCACATCGCCCCTCTGCTCCGATTCATAGCTATCGACCCGCTCATGCAGCAACCTGCCATGAGCGGTAAACTGGTTCTCGGCCCACGCCTGTTCGATGTGGATCAGCGCAAACTGGCGCGGACAGTAGGCGTAGTACTGAAGGGCTGATATCATCAGCCAATCTGGTTCGGACTCAGGTTGTTGACTCATCTTCCCGCTCTACCTTGTGATGCCAGATCCGAAGAATCAGTAGTGAGTCTGATAGCACGGTATAACGCACAATATAGGGATGCAGTATCAGATCACGAATCTTCTCTGGGTCGGGCGCCCGCATAACTGGTGGAAAGCACATAATACGTTCCACGTCCCGTGCCTTCCGCCTTTATAAGGTTTAGCTTAACCAGCTTATCAAAATCCAGCTTCCTGGAAGCTAGACTGCGAGAAGATATGTTGCCGTATTCGCGTTGCCTGATACTGCCATGCTTTTCTATATATGCCAGTATTTGCTTGTGATGAGGTTCCAGGCGCGGCTAAGAATGGATGTCTCGGTTATCGGTTATTGCGTCTCGGTTATTGCGGTTATTCTGTTATTCTGATCCCAAAAGCCAACGGTTCCGATCAAGATGCTGCGGTAATTCAGCCATGGCAGGGATTGGTCATGCCGGATAGCTGGATGAACACCGATTGCTGGGGAAAACAGGTGAACTTTCGCTGGACTCAGTGGTAATCCGAGCCGGATTCAGGGCCACTGACCGGCTAAACTGCGCGTCATTCGCGGTCAACAACGGCTGAACTTGAGGAAAGAGGGTGTTTATTCTTCCTATACTCGTTCACAATAATCGCTTGTACATTAATAATGTACAATCTATAATTATGTACGTATGTTAGTTTCATTGACTTCCTGTTCATTATTTAAAACTGTATATTATTGATTTATAGAAATAATCATGTACAACCGCGACAAAAGCCAGGCAGAAACCAACATATTAAACCGAGCGATTTATGCTGTCGGACAAGAAACTGGCCTAAAACTGCATATAGACGAACTTCAGGTAAAACAGGACCGGCACATGCTTGATGCGGTACTGACGCTTGAAGGCCAAAATGAGCGGTTGGCTGCTGAGGTCAAGCGCTGGGCGCCACAGGCCAATCTCGGAGCTCTGATAAATCAGGTTCAGGCCTTACCAATGAGGGGCGTATTAGTCGCCGACTATGTCAATCCCATAATGGCGGAAAAGTTGCGTGAACAGGGTATACAGTTCATCGACACGGTCGGAAATGCCTATATAGATATGCCGCCTGTATATGTTCTGGTGACAGGGAAACGAAAACCGAAGCAGGAGGTAGGCCCTAAGGGTGACACCAATCGCGCCTTTGATCGAACTGGCTTAAAGGTTGTATTCGCTTTTCTGTGCCGACCAGAATTAGTGGCTGCACCCTATCGGGAGATAGCTGAAACGGCAGGTGTTGCCGTAGGAACAGTGGGCTGGGTCATCCAGGGATTAAAAGCTGCTCGATATATATTCGAATATGGAAACAAAAAAGGACGTGAACTCACCGATTACAAGCGTCTGCTTGACCGTTGGGTAGAGACTTATCCGGAAAAGCTACGCCCAAAGGTACACATTGGCGATTTCATTGCGGATGATCCGTACTGGTGGAAGAAGTTGGATATACAGAAGTTCCATGGCTACTGGGGAGGAGAGATAGCTGCAGCGCACTATACCCAATACCTAAAACCTGCTATCGCCACGCTTTATCTCCCCAAAGAGGCAAAGGCCAAGTTTATAGCCAAAACAAGGCTGAGGGCAGCTAATGAAGCCATGTTTAACGAAGATGGCAGAGTTGAGATCTACCAGCCATTCTGGCGGGATGCGACCTTACCCTTTATGGACATAGCAAAGCCTGGGTTGGTACCGCCAATACTGGCATACGCTGATCTAATCGCAACAGCAGACCCACGTAATATCGAAGCAGCGGGGATGATTTATGACGAGTACATCGCTCGACATAACCAACAAAATTGATCCCAACACCCTTGCTGTTCTTCAGTCGGTTGTGGACGCAGCTCAGCGCCTGGCTATCCCGCTGTTCGTCATCGGCGCGTCCGGTAGGGACCTGGTGTTGCATCACTACTATGGGGCGAGGATCAGCCGTGCAACCCAGGACCTCGATTTCGCAATTCAAATACCTGATTGGGCAGCCTTTGAATCGTTGAAGGCCGAACTATTGCAAGCTGGCTTTTCAGAAACAAGAACTTTACACAGACTAAACACTGCCCAAGGCGGCTGGATTGACCTAGTCCCCTTCGGCCCGATATCGAACGACGGTAGGGCCGTCGCCTGGCCCCCCAAGGGTGATGTGGTGATGAACATTCTTGGCTTCAATGAGGCCCACGAGAATGCGCTGCAAGTCAGGATCAATGATTCTCCTGCTACTGTCATTCCAGTGGTATCCCCAGTCGGGTTAGCCCTGTTGAAACTGGTCTCCTGGACAGAGCGGGAGCGTGAAAAACGGCCGAATGATGCTAAGGATCTCTTGTACCTCTGCTCCAACTACCAGGAGATTCCAGATGCCAAAGACGAGATCTATGGCATGGAGGACATGATGGAAGAGTATGACTGGGTGCTGGAACAGGGCTCTGCCTTTTTATTGGGCCGTGATGTTCGTGCTATCGCGTCTCCAGAAACGGACGCACATCTTCAACAGCTATTCAGCGAAGAAATCACGAATTACCCCCTGAGGGAACTGGTCAGGGAAAGCTGCGAAAACAGCAACCAGTTCGAAGAACACGAGGCAAGACTCAATGCCTTTATCGACGGCTATCGGAGTCAGTGAGTTATGACTTTAACCCAACCGAAAACAAGAGGAACAAGCAGTAACCATGTCTAAACTCACACTCTCCCAACTCGAAAGCCTGCTGCTTCGAGCTTGCGACGACCTGCGCGGCAACATGGACGCCAGTGAGCACAAGGACATATATGCTTCTTTTAATGATAAAACCGCTTTCCACACCAAAAAGCTACTTATATATTGCCAATACCAAATAAAGAAACTAATATGTTTCTTAATGGTAAATAGCAACATATACGTTTCATTATGAATTCACTACTCGAACAGATCAAAAAACGCCGTATCGCATTGGAACTCAAGCAGCACGATATGATGCTGCGCGTTGGTATATCGCGTCAGCAATATCAGCGTTTGGAATCCAAAGGCAACCCACGCCTTGATACCCTTGAACTTGTTGCCAAGGGGCTTAAAAGTGAATTACTGCTGATACCTCAGGAAAAATTGAATGCTGTGCTGGCGGTGCTGTCCGACGATAACCTGCCATCAACTGGGGCACCAACCAAGCCAAGCCAGACGGGAAAAGAACAAAGTAACCCACTGGCCGATGATCCATGGCAGGGGTTGCTGGAAGAAAATGAATGAGCACAGATAGCAATGATGAAGTAAATGTTCTACAGCTCTCAATTCATGGCGTGCTGATCGGTTATCTCGCAGGGTTTAAAAATGGCCGCAATGTATTGAGCATTGCAGACTCATTTAAGAACGATCCTGATCGCCCGACATTCAGCCTGATTACTCACCCCTCGTTCCCGAATGCAGCCAAGCTCATGGCTGAACCATGGGCACGGAATCAACGGCTGTTTCCAGTGCTTTCAAACTTGTTGCCAGAGGGATCATTACGTGAGCTGATCGCACAAGGCCTGAAGGTGCACGTTGATAACGAATTTCACCTTCTCTCGTATCTTGGCGAAGATTTGCCCGGGGCAATCGAAGCCACGCCTATGGATCCTAAAGATATTCCAGATTCTGTGCTAAACACGCACGGAAAAGCCAAGGCCGTAAAATTCGATAAAGTCACTCAAGAAAACAGGTTTTCCTTGGCTGGTGTGCAAATGAAGTTTTCCATGAAGGAAAAGGATGGGCGCTATAACTTATCCAAAGGTGATGTGCTGGGTGACTGGATTATTAAAACGCCATCAACCAAACACAAATTTGTACCACTGAACGAATACACTGCCATGTCGCTGGCGGGGATGGTTGGTGTTGATATTCCTGAGATCAAACTTGTTGAGCTGGATAAGCTCGATAACCTGCCACAAATTAACTTACCCGATGAAAAGCAAGCCTTTGCCATCAAGCGATTTGATCGTGAAGACGATCAACGTATTCACATGGAAGACTTTGCTCAAATTCTGGTGAAGTACCCGCACGAAAAATACACTTCCGCTAATTACGAGAATATCGGCAAAGTCATTTATCACTTTTCTGGCGACGGGCTGGCCGATGCGCAACAGTTCGCAAGGCGGTTACTGGTGAATATTCTGCTGGCGAATGGCGATGCACATCTAAAGAACTGGAGCTTTCTTTACGCCGATAAGATTACGCCACGGCTTTCTCCTGCTTACGATATCGTGACAACCAACGTCTATATCGAAAATGAAACCCAGTATGCGCTCAATCTCAGTAAAACAAAGGAATGGT
The DNA here is from genome assembly GCF_058244645.1 of Candidatus Thiodiazotropha sp. AKAK3. Classification (NCBI taxonomy): domain Bacteria; kingdom Pseudomonadati; phylum Pseudomonadota; class Gammaproteobacteria; order Chromatiales; family Sedimenticolaceae; genus Candidatus Thiodiazotropha; species Candidatus Thiodiazotropha sp. AKAK3. The sequence goes on along the minus strand of NZ_JBSYOQ010000052.1, from coordinate 62,269 downwards.
ATGTCGTATCAATGGCGCACTTCCAGATGTGGGCAGATAAATCAGGCATTCCATGGCGGGTAATAAAGCCACACTTGGATGACACGCTGAATAAGGCAAGGGAACTTTGGCCTGAAACACTCAAAGCACTACCGATGGAGGATGCCCATAAAGATGGTTTAAAAGCCCATTGGAGCAAGCTTCATGAAGATTTTGCAATTGATAACACAAAATAAGCCCATCGCGAGGCTAGTGGGCACTACCTGAAGTATTGCGAGATATCCGATAAGGATACCCATGGGTAGAGCTTGTTTTGCTGTATACCTGGGCAAGTTTTCTAGGTTCGAGGGTTTTCCCGATTGGTAAGCTTGGCTACTGGCAAGAGATCGACAGAAATAAAAAAGCCAGGGACTCGTAAGTACCTGGCTTTAATATTTTGATTGGTAGCGGGGGCTGGATTTGAACCAACGACCTTCGGGTTATGAGCCCGACGAGCTACCAGACTGCTCCACCCCGCATCAAGGAGGGGCATACTACCTGTGATGGGCTTAGATGACAACCCCTTTACAGAATATATTTAAGGTAAAACATTTAATTCGTTTTTAAATAAAAAACAGACCCGTTCTATTACAAAAAAACAGCTGGAATGAGATTCGTCCATCAATTGCATTGGCGCAGATTGTCAACAGCAATGTAGCCTGGATGGAGTGCAACGGAATCCGGGAAGATGGTGCGGTTGTACCCCCGGTGCTCCCACGAGGGAGAGGCTTGTAGGCTGGGTGTGAAAGTGATAGCACAGTCGCTGTGTATTGGGGTTACCTATCCCGGATTCCGCTTCGCTCCATCCAGGCTACACAGACCGCTTAACAATGTAGCCTGGATGGAGTGCAACGGAATCCGGGAAGATGGTGCGGTTGTCCCTCCGATGCTCCGATGTTCCCACGAGGCAGAGGCTTGCTGGCTGGGTGTGAAAGGGATAGCACAGTCGCTGTGTATTGGGGTTACCTATCCCGGATTCCGCTTCGCTTCATCCAGGCTACACAGACCAGGGAGGCGGGCTTAGCCGCCTATGGCATTGGCGCAAATTGTCAGCAGTCCGGCTGGAAATAGGCCTAGAACCAACATGGATAGGCCATTTATGGAGAGCATAACCTGGGTATCCACCCCTATTGAGAGTGGGGTTTCATCAACTGGCTGATCAAAATAGATCAGTTTGACGATGCGGATGTAGTAGAAGGCACCGATAATTGAGAAGGCAACACCGACCAGGGCCAGCCAGGTCAGATCCACGGAGACCACTGCATCAAGCACAAACAGCTTGGCAAAGAATCCCACCGTGGGCGGCACGCCTGCCATGGAGAACATAAGCAGCAGCATCATGCCGGCAAACCAGGGATTGCGCTGATTCAGGCCTTTCAAATCATCAATGTTATCGGCTTCGAATCCCTTGCGGCTAAGGGCTATGATAATGCCGAAAGCACCGGCAGACATCAGCGCATAGACCAGGGTGTAGAACATTGCTGCGGTATAACCTTCGTTAGTCCCCGCCAATATGCCGAGCATGATAAAACCGACATGAGAGATGGTGGAGTAGGCAAGCATTCGTTTGATGTTGCTCTGTGCAATGGCAACCAGGTTACCAACACCCATTGAGAGTACGGCGAGAATGATCAGCATCCCTTGCCACCCCTCCCAACCACCATTCAAGTCGGCCAGGCCATCTACAAGCAGACGCATTGCGAGGGCAAACGCAGCAATTTTGGGTGCGCTGCCGAGAAAGGCGACCACTGCAGTCGGCGCACCGTGATAGACATCTGGTACCCACATATGGAAGGGAACTGCGCCCAGCTTGAAGGAGAGCCCGATGACCAGAAAAACGATACCGAAGATCATCACGATCTGGTTCATATCGCCTTTGTCGACCACTTTGGCCAACTCATCGAATTGGAGTGTGCCGGTGGCGCCATAGATCATCGAGATACCGTAGAGCAGCATTCCCGAGGCCAGGGCACCCAGAACGAAATATTTCATCGCTGCCTCGGCACCATGGGCAGAATCCCGATTGAACGCCACCAGAGCATAGAGGCAGAGTGCAAGTAGTTCCAAGCCAAGATAGATGGTGAGAAAGCTGTTGGCGGAGGTCATGATGCTCATCCCCAGAACAGCGAACAGACCCAGGGTGTAGAACTCTCCTTTAAACAGGTCTCGTTCGCGCAGATAGTCCTTGGCGTAGAGAAATGTCATAAAGGTCACCAAATAGATGCCCACTTTCAGCACATCGCTCATCGGGTCGCGAATATAGCTGCCATCGAAGACGATCTGAGTCACTGGACTGGCAACCGCCAGGGTGATGGCCACGATAACCAGTAGACCAATCTGGCTGATGATGTAGCTGATGATACGCTGCTCTTGCCGCAGAAAGAGGTCAACCACGAGCACCAGACAGGCCAGGGTCAGCAAGGATATTTCCGGTAATACCGGTATCAGTTGTGTTGCATCAAATTGCATGATTTCGCTACCGAGTCGGGCTCCGTCAGGTTATAACTTGGAAACAGCAATATGCTGAATCAGGTTGTTGACAGAAGCATCCATCACTTCAACCAGGGGTGCTGGCCATAAGCCCAACAGCAGCACAGCCACTGCCAGGGTGCCCAACACAATGAATTCACGTCTGTTCATATCTTGTAGTGATGCCACGCCCTCTGAGGCTACATCACCAAAGACCACCCGCTTGACCATCCATAGGGTATAAGCTGCACCTATAATCAGCGTTGTCGCTGCAAGGAAGGCATACCAGAAGTCTGCACGGAAACTGGCCAGAATCACCATAAACTCGCCGACGAAACCGGAAGTACCTGGTAGCCCTGCATTGGCCATGGCGAAAAAGACCATGAAACCGGCGAATATCGGCATGGTGTGTACTACCCCACCATAGTCGTTGATCTCCCGACTGTGCAAGCGGTCGTAGAGTACTCCGACACAGAGGAACATGGCGGCAGAGATGAAGCCATGGGAGACCATCTGCACCATACCTCCCTCGATACCCAATACTGCACCACTGCCTTCATTATTCTGAGTGATCATAAAGACGATGAAGAAACCAAGGGTGACAAAGCCCATATGGGCGATGGAAGAGTAAGCAATCAGCTTCTTCATATCCTGCTGGATCAACGCCACAAAGCCAATGTAGACCACCGCAATGAGGGACATGCTGATAATCAACCAATCCAGGGAATGGCTGGCATCAGGGGTAATCGGTAGACTGAAACGGAGAAAACCGTAACCACCAATCTTCAGCATGATCGCCGCCAGGATTACTGAACCCCCAGTTGGCGCCTCTACATGGGCATCAGGCAACCAGGTATGAACAGGCCACATGGGTACCTTGACTGCAAACGCCATCAGAAAAGCGACAAAGATCAGAATCTGCTCGGTCAGACCCAGCTTTAGAGTGTGGAAACCCAGAATGTCGAAACTGCCCGACTGGAAGTACATATAGATCAGAGCGACCAACATGAATACAGAGCCGAAGAATGTGTATAGGAAAAACTTGATGGTAGCGTAGACCCGGTTTGGTCCACCCCAGACACCAATGATCAGGAACATCGGAATCAGCATCGCTTCCCAAAAGACATAGAAGAGCATCGCATCAAGGGCGGAGAAGACACCGACCATCACCCCTTCCATAATCAGGAAGGCGGCCATGTACTGAGAGGGACGGTATTGAATCACTTCCCAGCCGGCAATCACCACCAGTGGGGTGATAAAGGTAGTGAGAACGATCAACGGCATGGAGATGCCATCAACACCCATGTAGTACTCGATATTGAAACCAGGTATCCAGGGCACACGTTCAACAAACTGCATATCAGCAGTGGTGCTATCAAAAGCAAACCAGAGAGGCAGACTGACAATGAAGGTCAAAATGGCAATGGTCAATGCGGTCCACTTGGTGGCATTCGCCTCCCGGTCGCCACTGGCGAGTACCATAAAGCCACCTACTATAGGCAGCCAGACCGTAAGACTTAGGATGGGCCAATCGGCAATCATGCTCAACGTCCTTTAAACAAAAACAAACCAGGTCAGCAGCAATAGCAGACCTAGAATCATGGCAATAGCGTAGTGATAGAGGTAGCCGGTCTGTACATGACGTACGACAGATGCCAGCCAACCCACGGAGTAAGCCGAACCATTCACTGCCAGACCGTCGATCAGGCCGCGGTCACCAACTAACCAGAGGATCTTACCCAGTCCCCGGCTGCCGGCAGCGAACACGATCTGATAGACCTCATCGAACCAATATTTTTTATCCAGCATCTTGTGGATGGGTGCAAAGATGGTTTTGATCTTCTCGGCCAGAGAGGGATTGATCATGTACAAGTAGAAGGCCACTGCCAGGCCACTCATCGCCAGGATAAAAGGCCATCCCTGCATACCATGAATCACAAAACCGAATGCACCATGAAAATCTTTCCCGATCACCGCCAGGGTATCGTGTTCTGGCAGTACATAGAGTGCATCCTTGAACCAGTCACCGAAGAGCATTGGGCTGATGGTGAAATAGCCAAGAAATACTGAAGGTATGGCCAACAGCACCAGAGGTATTGTGACCACCTTGGGTGATTCGTGCAGATGCTCCTTGGCGTGCTCATCCCTTGGGCCTTCGCCATGAAAGACCAGGAAGAACATACGAAAACTGTAGAGGGCAGTGACAAAAACTCCGCCAACCACCATGGCATAGGCATAACCGGAACCGGCAATCGACGAGTGGTGTACCGCTTCGATTATCGCATCCTTGGAGAAGAAGCCGGAGAAGAAGGGGAATCCAATCAGCGCCAGTGAGCCAACTAGTGAGGTCCAGTAAGTAATGGGCATATATTTACGCAGTCCACCCATGTTACGGATATCCTGATCATGGTGCATACCGATGATCACAGAACCAGCAGCGAGGAACAGCAGCGCTTTGAAGAAGGCGTGAGTCATCAGATGGAAGATACCAGCGGCATAAGCCGAAACGCCCAGGGCGACCATCATGTAACCAAGTTGGGAGAGGGTCGAATAGGCTACCACCCGTTTGATATCGTTCTGCACGATGCCGATCAGGCCGGTGAAGAAAGCTGTCGTTGCACCGATGATCAAGACAAAGCTGAGTGCGGTTTCAGAGAGTTCATAGAGGGGTGACATACGGGCCACCATGAAGATACCGGCGGTTACCATGGTCGCTGCATGGATCAGGGCTGAGATTGGAGTCGGGCCTTCCATCGAGTCCGGCAGCCAGACATGCAGCGGCACCTGAGCCGACTTACCCATGGCGCCAATAAACAGCAGAATACCGATCACGGTCATCAGCGACCAACTGCTATCGCCCCAGATCTGAATCTGGGTGTCGGCAAGTCCCGGAGCCTTGGCGAACACTTCGGCATAGTCGAGGCTGTTGGTGTACATGGCAATCGCAGCAATACCCAGGATAAAGCCAAAGTCACCTACCCGGTTGACCAGGAAGGCCTTCAGGTTGGCGAAGATTGCGGTAGGCCTGACCGACCAGAAACCGATCAGCAGATAGGAGACCAGACCCACGGCTTCCCATCCGAAGAAGAGCTGCATGAAGTTGTTGGCCATGACCAACATCAACATTGAAAAGGTAAACAGGGAGATATAACTGAAGAAACGCTGATAACTGTTACGTCCGGCCAGGCTGGTCTTGGGCCAGTTATGCTCATCATCCGCCATATAGCCGATGGTGTAGATATGTACACAGAAAGAGACAAAGGTGACCACACTGATCATCACCGCAGTGAGGTGATCCACCAGAAAACCCACCTCCATGTTAAGGCCGTCACTCACCATCCAGGTATAGACGGTGCCATTGAAGACTTCCAGGTCGTCGTAAATGAAGCTCTTCAGCACATAGAGGGAGAGCAACGCCGAGACTCCAACCCCGGTACTAGTGACCCAGTGCGCACCTTTACGCCCAAGCATGCTGCCAAAGAAACCGGCTAATATCGCACCTACCAGAGGTGCTAATACGATTGTCAGATAGATATTTTCCATAAACCGTTTCTTCTAGTTTGGTCTGTTGATGAGTAGTGCAGTACGCAAACCTATTTCTGCGTCTGATCTCTCAGTAACCGACTTACTGTACCCAATGTTCAATTTTGTTCTTCAACCACTCCGGAAACGATCCGCTGAAGGCACAAACCCATTGTGTTGGCCAGCGGACATTCGCGAACTGAAAACTAACCCTTCAGTGCATCCATATCCTCGACATTGATGCTCTGCTTACTACGGAACAGCACCACCAGTATGGCCAGACCGATGGCCGCCTCTGCCGCTGCTACTGTAAGGATAAAAAATACAAAAACCTGCCCTGCTGTATCCCCCAGAAAATGGGAAAAGGCGACAAAGTTGATATTCACCGCCAGCAGCATTAATTCAACACACATCAACAGCACAATGACATTCTTGCGGTTGATGAAAATCCCCGCCACACTGATTGCAAACAGGATGGCGCCAAGGATCAGGTAATCTGAAAGTGCAATCATTTGGTTATCCTTTTTCCGCGTCCATCGAGACCATACGCACCCGGTCATCCCGCTTCACCAGAACCTGGCTCGCTGGATCGAGATACTTGGTATCCGGCCGTCTGCGCATCGTCAGCCCGATCGCTGCAATAATTGCCACCAGCAAGATTACTGCTGCGATCTCGAAGGGGTACATATATACGGTGTAGAGCACGTTACCCAGCTCTTCTGTATTATTGTAATCCGCTGCATGTCTCACTGGCGCTGCATATTTTTCAAGACCAAAGTTGCCCGGCCCGACGATCAGTATCAGCTCTGCTGCCATGGCAATCGCCATGATCAATCCCAGGGGTAACATTTTTATAAATCCGGCCCGTAGCACAGCAATATCGATATCCAGCATCATCAATACAAACAGGAACAGCACCATGACTGCACCGACATAGACCAGTACCAGAACGATGGCGAGGAACTCCGCTTCAGCCAACATCCAGATACCACTACTGGCGAAAAAGGCGAGAATCAGGAACAGCGCAGAATGTACCGGATTACGCCGGGTCACCACCATGACTGCTGCAGTCAATACCACTGCGGCCAGTACATAAAAAATCAGCTTTTCGAGTGTCATATACGGATTCCAGTTATTTCCAAGGTTTCCCCAGCATCAGCGAACATTCGCCTGAGCTTGAATATCTGCAGCCAGTTGCGTTTCACACTTATCGCCTACTGCCAGCAGCTTCTCCTTGGTCATGATATTTTCACCGCGATTTTCAAAGTGATATTCGTAGATTCGCGTCTCTACAATGGCATCCACCGGGCAAGCCTCCTGGCAATATCCGCAATAGATGCACTTGAACAGGTCGATGTCGTAACGGGTGGTCCGGCGTGAGCCATCATCCCGTGGTTCCGCTTCGATGGTAATCGCCAAAGCGGGACAGGTTGCCTCACAAAGCTTGCAGGCAATGCAGCGCTCTTCTCCGTTAGGGTAGCGACGCAGGGCATGCAATCCTCTGAACCGGGGCGACACCGGGGCCTTCTCTTCCGGGTACATCACCGTGAACTTTTTGCGGAACAGATAACGTCCCGTCACACTCAGCCCACGAAACAGCTCCAGCAGGAAAAGGCTCTTGAAATAGTTTGTAAACGCTTTCATAGAAGACCTCAGTCAAACCACCAGGGTAGTTGATAGACCACAGCCAGACCGACTACCACAATCCAGACTATGGTAATTGGAATGAAGACCTTCCAACCAAGCCGCATGATCTGGTCATAGCGGTAACGAGGAAAGGTGGCGCGCAGCCAGAGAAACAGAAACATAAAGAAGCCGGTCTTGATCACCAGCCAGAAGAAACCTGGCACCCAATCAAACAGAGGCCCGAGCACCGGCCAACCCTGAAATGGGGAGAGCCAGCCACCGAAAAACATCACTGCGGTCAAAGCCGCAATCAGAATCATGTTGGCATACTCAGCCAGGAAGTAGACCGCGAAGGCCATGCCGGAGTAATCGACATGGAAACCGGCTACGATCTCCGACTCACCCTCAGCCACATCAAACGGGGCACGATTGGTCTCTGCCACACCGGAGATCAAGTAGACACCGAACAGCGGCAGTAGCGGTAACCAGAACCAGGAGAAGAGCCCCCCTTCCTGAGCCTTGATGATCTCTCCCAGATTGAGACTGCCAGCAGCAACCAGAACACCGACCAAAGCAAATCCCATGGCGATTTCGTAGGCAACGATCTGAGCTGCAGATCGCATTGCCCCAAGAAAGGCGTATTTTGAATTCGAGGCCCAGCCGCCGATGATCACACCATAGACGCCGACTGAGGTGAGGGCCAGAATATAGAGCAGACCGGCATTGATATCCGCCAGCACCAGGGTCTCATCGAAAGGAAAAACCGCCCATGCAGCCAGTGCCGGACCAAGGGTCAGCGCAGGGGCCATCAGAAACAGAAATTTGTTGGCGTTCGCAGGGATAATAATCTCTTTGAACATCAACTTCAGCGCATCCGCGATAGGCTGTAACCACCCCTTGGGCCCAACCCGGTTGGGTCCGACGCGCACCTGCATATAACCGATGATCTTACGCTCTGCGTAGGTGTAGTAAGCCACCAGCAGCATCAACGGCAACATGATTGTGACGATCTTGATCATGGTCCAGATCAGATATTGAAGTTCAGAGGGAAGCGCTTCCCAGAGGCTGATAAGGAATTCCATCGGTTATGCCTTCTCCACGGTCACTTCGCCAAACGGTTGTCCCAGCGTCGATGAAAGTGCCAAGCCGGTAGATATCCAGACACATCCCTTTGGAATGCGCTCATCCAACTGCAGGGGCAGATCAACCTGGTTGCCGTTCTGTTTTACCATTGCCTTATCCGCACCTTCGAGACCGAGACGAACCGCTTCATCTGGATGCAGACGAATCGCATCAGATCCCGCATCCTGGGTCTGTTGTAGAGCTGTGGCGCGACGAACCAGAGGATCACAGGCGTATAGCGGTGTATCCCCTCCTCGTAACAACGTGCTGGCACTTAATTGCTGTTCCAGTTTTTTTGGTTGTTGTTGATGATTATCGAGTTGTGCCGCTTCGCACATGTCGTGGATTTCATCATGAATCTGTTGAGAATCGGTGTATTCAAAACCTGATTGATCCATCAGATTGCCCAATACCCGCAAAATCTTCCAACCTGGACGGCTCTCCCCATGGGGTCTGACTGCACCCCGGTTCCGTTGCCAACGCCCCTCAGCATTGACATAAGTGCCAGAGGTCTCACTAAAGATCGCCATAGGCAGCAGAATATCAGCACACTCTTCCAATTCAGGGCTGCGGAAGGCGCTGATAGCAACAACCATATCGGCACTCTGCAAGGCACTCATGGAGAGCGCCCCATTCCAGAAATCCCGAGCGGGTTCCACACCCATCAGTAGATAGCCTTTGCGTGGTGACTTGAGCATGCTTAATGCATCCAGGCCTTTGCTATCCGATGCTTTGCCGCCAGTCTGAAGATGAGGAACGGCGCCTGCAAGTTGTGCACCAACGGAGTTTGCTGCAGCGGGTAGAATTGAGAGCTTTGAGTCTGTTGCTTTGGCCAGATCTGCGGCAATCGAATAGAGCAGTGCATAGTCGGGATGGGACTGAGCAAGAGCGCCCAACATAATCAGCGCACTATCCGCCGATTTGAGTTGAGCTGCCGCCTGTTTGGCAAAATCATCTACTTTTGAACCATCCGCAACTGCGCCTTTGGACTTAACCCCTGCTGCCTTCGCTACAGCAGCCAGATAGCTGACCATTTCACTTGGGCTGCAAACTGACTGCGCTCCACTATGGCTGAGATCCAGTTGTATCGGATTGAGGTAGTGGAGGCTGGCTCCAGCCAAAGCTGCTTTACGTAAACGATGCGCCAGAATGGGCTGTTCTTTACGTAAATTCCCACCCACCACAAGCACTGCCTGTAAATTGTCCACTTCACTGAGTGAGGTGCCCAGCCAATGTACATTCTGCTGGGTCTCATCAAGTCTGAAATCACCCTGACGCAAGCGGCTGTCAATATTGTTGCTGCCCATGCCACTCATCAGCTTCTGAGCCAAATAGAGCTCTTCGAGGGTGGAACTGGGTGACACAATCGCACCGACCTGGTCACCCTCATTGATCTCATTGAGATTCGCCGCTGCCATCTCCAGGGCCATTTCCCAGCTGACCTCTTTCCAAACCCCACCCTTCTTTACCATCGGTGAGGTTAGACGGTCGTCGCTATAGAGCCCCTGATAACTGAAACGGTCTCGATCGGAGATCCAGGTCTCGTTGATCGACTCATTATCCTTGGGATGTACACGCATCACCTTGTTGCCACGGAGATGCAGATTGAGATTGGAACCAAGACTGTCATGTGTTGCCACCGCCTCTACCTGTGTCAGTTCCCAGGCACGGGCGTTGAAACGGAAGGGCTTGGAAGTCAGTGCGCCCACTGGACAGAGATCGATAATGTTTGCTGATAGTTCGGAATCAACGCTCTTTTCTATGTAGGTACCGATCACCATATGTTCGCCACGACCGGTAGCGCCCATTTCACGTATTCCGGCAATCTCTTCGCCAAAACGCACACAACGGGTACAGTGTATGCAACGGGTCATATCGGTAGCGATCAGCGGTCCGATATTCTTATCCGCCACCACCCGCTTACCTTCACTGTAACGGGAAACATCTCGACCATAACCGATGGCAACATCCTGCAGTTCACACTCACCGCCCTGATCGCAGATCGGACAATCCAGTGGATGGTTGATCAGCAGAAACTCCATTGTTCCCTTCTGTGCAGCCAGTGCCTTGGGCGAGCGGGTGTAGACCTTCATGCCATCCGACACCGGTGTAGCACAGGCAGGCAAAGGTTTCGGCACCTTCTCCACTTCAACCAGACACATGCGGCAGTTCGCTGCGACTGAAAGTTTCTTGTGATAACAGAAGCGGGGAATATTGATACCTGCCGCATCCGTGACTTCGATGAGCATGGCGCCGGCTTGTGCCTGCAGCTCCTGCCCGTTTACTTCGATGGTGACTAACGTATCTGTCATCGTGGTTTCTGCGACCTCAGCCAACCCCGACCATACAGCGCTTATGGTCGATGTGATATTGGAATTCATCCCGATAGTGACGCAACATGCCCATTACCGGCATCGCGGCGGCATCTCCCAAGGCACAGATGGTTTTACCGCTGATCTTATCGGCGACATCATCCAGCAGATCCAGGTCTTCCTGGCGCCCCTGCCCTGTTTCGATGCGATGTACTATCCGATAGAGCCAACCTGTACCCTCACGGCAGGGCGTACACTGACCGCAGGACTCTTCGTGATAGAAATAGGACATACGTTCAAGGGTCTTGACCATGCAATTGGTATCATCCAACACGATCACGGCCCCGGAGCCCAGCATGGAGCCGGCACCAGCAATGGAGTCGTAATCCATATTGAGATCCATCATCTGATCCCCAGGTATGACTGGAGCCGATGATCCTCCAGGTATCACCGCTTTTATCTTGCGCCCATCCTTCATACCACCAGCCATCTCCAGCAGTTGGGAGAATGGTGTACCCATGGGAATCTCGAAGACACCTGGGTTATTGATATTGCCTGAAATTGAAAACAGTTTGGAACCACCACTGTTTTTCACACCGATATCTGCAAACCATTCACCGCCCTTCTCCAGAATCATCGGTATCGAGGCAAGGCTCTCGGTGTTGTTGATAATGGTCGGTCTGCCATAGAGACCGAAATGAGCTGGAAACGGGGGTTTATAGCGAGGCTGTCCCTTCTTGCCCTCAATGGATTCAAGCAAGGCGGTCTCTTCACCACAAATGTATGCACCACCGCCAAGATGGGTATGGAGCTCAAAATCAAAACCGGAACCCAGTAGATTCTCTCCCAGGAAACCTGCCTCGCGGGCCTCTTGCAGTGCCTGCTCGAAACGCTCGTAGGGTTCCCAGAACTCACCACGTATGTAATTGTAGCCCCGGGTCGCTCCAATCGCGTAACCCGCAAGAATCATCCCTTCTATCAGTTGATGGGGGTTATAACGGAGAATATCCCGGTCTTTGAATGTGCCTGGCTCTCCTTCATCTGAGTTACACACCACAAATTTCTGACCCGGCGCATTGCGCGAGATAAAACTCCACTTCAGACCGGTCGGGAAACCAGCCCCGCCGCGACCTCGCAGCCCGGACTTTTTAACCTCTTCGATTATCTCTTCAGGTGGCTGTTTCGTACTCAGCACCTTCTTCAGAACCTCATAGCCACCGCGACTTTGATACTGCTCCATAAGCCATGGGCGTTCCAGATCCAGGGTTCGCAGACAGACTTCATTTACCATAGCGATTACTCCAGACCATCCAGGATCGCATCAACGATTTCCGGGGTGAGGTTTTCATAATACTGTTTACCGATCTGCATCATAGGTGCACCACCGCAGGCTCCCAGACACTCCACCTCTTTCATGGAGTAGCGACCATCTTCTGTGATTTCACCAAAGGTGATCCCCAGTTTCTTCTCCAGATGCTCGACAATCATGTCGGACTTATTGGTCATGCATGAGACGTTGGTGCAGACACAGATCTTGTGTTTGCCCACCGGCTTCAATTCGTACATGGAGTAGAAAGTCGCCACTTCATAGACAGCGATAGATGGCATCTCCAGATAACTGGCAACCCGATCCATAAGTTCAGTGGTTAACCAACCACCGCTGTTGTCCTGCACCACCATCAACGCACCCATTACCGCAGACTGTTTCCACTCTGGTGGATACTTGGCGATCCAGTGATCAATCTCCGCACAGATCTCCGGGGAGAAAAGTTCCGTTTTGTCTTTAACTGTTACTGTCATTTCTATTTTGCTCTAACGGTCTATCTCACCAAATACCACGTCCATGGTGCCAATTACTGCCACCACGTCGGCCAGCATATGGCCTTTTACCATCTCGTCCATGGCGGCCAGGTGAGAGAAGCCCGGGGCTCTGATCTTTAATCTGTAAGGTTTGTTGGCGCCATCAGAAACGATGTAGCAGCCGAACTCACCTTTAGGTGCTTCAACCGCTGCATAGACCTCTCCCTCAGGGGCGCAATAGCCTTCCGTGAAGAGCTTGAAGTGATGGATCAATCCTTCCATATCATCCTTCATCTCATCCCGGCTTGGCGCTGAAATCTTATGATCATCAAGCATCACCGGCCCCGGATTGGCTCTCAACCAATCAATACACTGCTTGATGATGCGAGTCGATTCACGCAGTTCACAGATACGAACCAGATATCGATCGTAACAATCGCCGTTTTTACCAATCGGAATATCGAAATCGACCTTGTCGTATGCTGCATAGGACTGCTTCTTACGCAGATCCCAGGCGATCCCTGAACCCCTGATCATAGGGCCGGTAAAGCCAAGCTGCAGGGCACGTTCTGGCGAGACCACACCGATGCCAACGGTTCGCTGTTTCCAGATTCTGTTGTCGGTGAGCAGTGTCTCGTACTCGTCCACAAGGCCAGGAAAACGGTTTACGAAATCTTCAATAAAATCGAGTAGAGAACCTTGACGTGTCTCGTTACGTGCAGAGACATCCCTTCCTGTCACCCATTGACTCGCCTGGTATTGAGGCATCTTATCCGGCAGATCACGATAGACACCACCAGGACGGTAGTAGGCTGCATGCATCCGCGCGCCAGAAACCGCTTCGTAGCAGTCCATCAAATCCTCCCGCTCCCGAAAGGCGTAGAGAAAGACGGTCATGGCGCCCACATCCAGCGCGTGTGTTCCCAGCCACATCAGGTGGTTGAGGATACGGGTGATCTCATCGAACATGGTTCGGACATACTGAGCCCGAATGGGTGCCTCTATACCGAGCAGTTTTTCTATCGCCCGTACATAGCCATGTTCATTACACATCATCGACACGTAGTCGAGACGATCCATGTAGGGAATGCTCTGGTTATAGGGTTTGCTCTCGGCTAGTTTTTCAGTCGCCCGATGCAGCAGACCTATATGGGGATCCGCCCGTTCTATAACCTCGCCATCCATCTCCAGAACCAGGCGAAGAACACCATGAGCTGCTGGGTGCTGGGGGCCGAAATTAAGTGTGTAGTTACGAATTTCAGGCATCGGCAGCATCCTGCGTTGCGTCATCTTCATTCAGATAACGGTTATCTTCTCGGGTGACCTTGGGTACCAAAGTGCGTGGATCGATAGAGACCGGCTCGTAGATTACACGTGCCTGTTGCGGGTCGTAGCGCATCTCGACCTGTCCGATCAAAGGAAAATCCTTGCGGAACGGATGGCCGATAAAACCGTAGTCAGTCAATATTCGGCGCAGATCGGGGTGGCCATCAAAGAGAATGCCATAGAGATCGAACGCTTCACGCTCAAACCAGTTGGCAGCCTCCCAAACAGGTACCATAGAAGCAACGATGGGATGGGTGGTATCTACAAAAACCCGTACTCTAAGCCTTACATTGTTGCTTATTGAGAGCAGATGATAGACCGCAGCAAATCGACTGTTTTCCGCAGTTTCACTCGCACCCTTTTCGGTCACGCCTCTGCCAAAACCGGTATTGGGCGCCCCTTCTGTCTGCCACTCGGACTGGCCGTAGTCAGCGTAGTCGACGCCACAGACATCAATCAACTCTTTAAAATCGAAAGCTGCATCATCGCGCAAAATACCAGCGACTTCGATTAACCTGGCCGAAGGGACTACCAGAGTCACCTCTCCACAGCTCCGTTGCAGCTGGCAATCTAACCCGGAAAAGCGCTCATCAAGCGCTGAGGCCAACTGATCCAATCGCTCTTGCATACTGTTCTGCGAACCACTACTCATGATCTACACACCACCTCAACGAGCTATCGTACTGGTCCGACGAATCTTATCCTGAAGCTGAAGCACGCCATACAGCAACGCTTCCGCCGTCGGAGGACAACCCGGGACGTAAATATCCACAGGAACCACCCGATCGCAGCCCCTGACCACTGCATAGGAGTAGTGGTAGTAACCACCCCCATTAGCACAGGAACCCATCGAGATTACCCAGCGAGGCTCGGCCATCTGGTCATAAACTTTGCGTAGAGCCGGTGCCATTTTGTTCACCAGGGTACCCGCCACAATCATCACATCTGATTGGCGGGGACTTGGGCGAAAGACGATACCGAAGCGGTCCATATCGTAACGTGATGCCGCTGCCTGCATCATCTCAACCGCACAGCAGGCCAGACCGAAGGTCATAGGCCACATCGAACCTGTTCTTGCCCAGTTGATCAATTTATCAGCGGAAGTGGTGATTACACCTTTTTCGAGAATGCCCTCAATACCCACTGTCTGCCTCCCGAAAGGTTAATATCATATCTATTCCCACTCCAGCGCCCCTTTCTTCCATTCGTAGATAAAACCGATCACCAGGATACCGAGAAACACCATCATGGCGAGAAAGCCGACCATACCGATCTCACTAAGGACTACTGCCCAAGGGAAGAGGAATGCAATTTCAAGATCAAAGATGATGAACAGGATGGCAACGAGATAGTACCGAACGTCGAACTTCATGCGGGAGTCCTCGAAGGCCTCGAATCCGCACTCATAGGGGGAGATCTTTTCGTCGTCAGGTTTACGCGTGCCCAGTAGAAAACCTATTCCGATGACAACGCCACCCACCACAAAAGCCACGATTAGGAAAATCATGATGGGTAAATAATTTTCAAGCATCAGCGTGAAGCCCCCTATGTCGTTCAATCATTATGTTATTAGGCGAATCTTCAGGGAAGGCAGGCAGTCTATCCTCTGGCCCGCAACAATGTCAAGTAGGAGTAAAAGTAATAATTTCTTATAATTCAATTAGTTATAATACTTCTATGGACATAAAAAAACGGTATTACGCCGAAAAAGCATAGTACCGTTCTTATGTATGGTGCCGATGGCCGGATTTGAACCGGCACGGCTTACGCCACTACCCCCTCAAGATAGCGTGTCTACCAATTCCACCACATCGGCTAAAAACTATAGTTCTACTGCTTCTCCGTAGCTGGATCAGTCTGAGTATCCGCAGGAGTTACACTCTCCTCAGATGGCGCTGCAACCGGCGCCGCATCAATCACATCAGTTGTTGATGCATCCGACTCAGAAACTGGCACTGCAGGAAGATCATTGGATTGAGTCTCTTCTGCAGCTGCAGGTACTGCTGGTAGATCGCTACCTCCTGTTGATGGCACAGCAGGCAGATCACTCTCCGGAGCTGGCGCCTCAATGGCAGGTGGCGCATCAATGCGCTCCATCAAGCCTTCTGGCTCATTGGTCTGTACTGCGAAATAGGCCATCACCATACTGGTGACAAAAAACAGGGTGGCAAGAATGGCTGTAGCTCTGGTCAGAAAAGAGCCGGAACCCTTTGAACCAAATACGGTACCTGAGGCGCCACTGCCAAAGGCTGCGCCCATATCAGCACCCTTACCGTGTTGAATAAGGATCAATCCAACCAGCCCGATGGCCAGAAAGATATGAAACACGGTCAATATTGTCTGCATGTCTGCGTTACCTGTAGAAAGTCGCTGGATCGGTATCGTTTACGACCCAATGCAACCTTATAAATTAATTTGCTGCCGTACAGATTCCCAGGAAATCTTCTGGCTTAAGTGCAGCCCCACCAATCAGACCGCCATCAATATCGGGCTTGCCGATTAACTCTTTTGCATTACCCGGTTTCATGGAACCGCCGTAGAGAACACGCACAACATCAGCGACCTGTTCACTCTTCTGCGCGATTTGCGCGCGGATAAATGCATGTACATCCTGAGCCTGCTCAGGTGAGGCAGTTTTACCGGTGCCAATTGCCCAAACCGGCTCATAGGCGATGACGCCATCAGCCAGCGCATCCACACCTTCCAGCTCAATCACTGCGTTGAGTTGCCGTGCAACCACCTCATTCGTGATGCCAGATTCACGCTCTTCCAGGGTCTCACCGATACAGAGGATGGGAATTAATCCAGCAGCCCGTGCAACAGCAAACTTCTTCGCCACCAGCTCGTCACTCTCATTGTGATAAGTGCGACGCTCGGAGTGACCGACAATCACATATTTACAACCGAAGTCATTCAGCATCGATGCTGCAACTTCACCGGTATAGGCCCCTGACGCCTCTGTAGAGAGATCCTGTCCCCCCCACGCAATGTCACTGCCATTCAGCTTTTGTTGTGTCTCAGGAATAAAAACAGCAGTAGGACAGACAGCCACTTCGGCATTTGTAACCGCCCCAATACCTTCCTTGATACCATCCAACAAGCCACGGACACTCTCTAGTGAACCGTTCATTTTCCAATTTCCGGCGACAAGTGGTCTGCGCATGCAATCACTCCTGAGATAAAAGAAAGCGCGGTAGCTTAACGGCCAACGCGCCTGAAATCAATCACCATTGTATCAAGTATGACAAATTTCTAATCCCGACAACCCGGATTATGTCGCAACAGTCTCTGAATAGGGGGCGAAATAATCGTGCTAAGAGAATCAATAACCTCAGATCAGATAACGACTAATCGGCCACTACCTCTTTGACAGACTCAGCAATCTGGGCTGAAAGCGTCTCCACCTGTGAGCCATCACTACCCTCGACCATCACCCGTATCAATGGCTCTGTACCCGAAGGTCGCAGTAAGACTCGACCGGAGCTGCCCATCTCAACTTCAGCCTCGCGCACCGATCTTTTCACCACATCTGACGCCATGATCTCCTGTGGCGTACTACTTCCCAGATTGATATTGATGAGCTTTTGCGGATATTTACTCATACCCGATGCCAGTTCTCTCAACGAGCGGCCTGTGGCATGAACCTCAGCCAGAACCTGGAGCGCAGAGACGATACCATCACCGGTTGTTGTACGATCGAGACAGATGATGTGTCCCGATTGTTCTCCGCCCAATACCCACCCCTTGCTGAAGAGGCGTTCCATGATATATCTATCCCCAACATTGGTGCGTTCAAACACCACACCGTGCTCACGCAGTGCATGTTCAAGTCCCAGGTTACTCATCAAGGTACCTACTACCGCACCTTTGAGTTCACCTTCCCGCATACGTGAGCAGGCGATGATGTAGAGTATCTCATCCCCATCCACTTCGTTACCTTGATCGTCAACCATTATCAGACGATCACCATCACCATCCAGGGCAATACCCAGATCGGCGCCATGTTCCAGCACAGCAGCTTTAAGGTACTCAGGATGGGTTGATCCGACACCGTCGTTGATGTTGAATCCATTCGGCTGGTTACCGATGGCAATCACATCGGCACCCATCTCATCGAACACATATGGGGCGATGTTATAGGTTGCACCATTGGCACAATCCACAACAATCTTCATGCCGTTGAATCGCGTTTTAAGCGGAATGGTACTTTTACAGAATTCGATGTAGCGGCCTTCGGAATCCATTTTCTCCGCCCGCCCAAGATTGGCTGAGTCAACGGTTTCCAATGGTTTTTCCGTTTCCGCTTCAATAGCACGCTCCACATGATCCGGCAGTTTCTGCCCATCAGCAGAGAAGAATTTGATGCCATTATCCATATAAGGATTGTGCGAAGCGCTGATGACTATACCTGCCTGCGCATGCAGGGTACGGGTCAGATAAGCCACACTTGGGGTTGGCATTGGCCCAAGCAGGGTGATGTTGACCCCCGCAGCCGTGAGTCCCGCTTCCAATGCCGATTCCAGAACATAGCCTGATATCCGGGTATCCTTTCCGATCAGCACCCGGCTCTTCGACTCAGTCCCCAAAATCCGTCCGACCGCCCATCCCAGCTTCAGCACGAACTCTGGCGTTATTGCGCCCTCTCCAAAACGGCCACGCACACCATCTGTTCCAAAATACTTTCGACTCACAGATTTTTCCTCTTTTATTATGCAGAAGCGCTTATTGCTGAGACTACTGCTAAAGCATCCACAGTGGCCCGCACATCATGTACACGTAATATTGCGCCACCCTTTAATGCTGCCACCACAGCAGCTCCCAGGCTGCCATACAAGCGCTCTTCTATTGGACGGTTGCCGAGTATCGCGCCTATCATAGACTTTCTCGAAATTCCGACCAACAACGGCAGTTCCAAATCTTCAAGTTGCTCCAATTTATTCAGCAGCTCAAGGTTGTGTGACAGCGTCTTACCGAATCCAAATCCAGGATCGATAACTAAATTATCATGGGCGATGCCGGCCGCTTCACAGGCATCTATTCGCTTTTTTAAAAACTCTCTTACTTCAGCGACCACATCACCATATTCTGGACTCTGTTGCATCGTCCGTGGTTCGCCCTGCATATGCATCAGGCATACCGGAACACCACATTCCGCAGCAGCAGACAATGCACCAGGCTCTCTTAATGCCATGACGTCATTGATCATGCCTGCCCCGGCAGATACCGCTTCTCCCATCACCTGGGGTTTGCTGGTATCTACTGAGATGGGCACAGAGACCTCTCCTGCCAACGCCTCAATCAGAGGAATCACTCGATCCATCTCTTCATCGACTGAAACAGACTGAGCACCGGGACGGGTAGACTCTCCACCCACATCGATTATAGCCGCGCCATCATCAACCATTTGCCTGGCGTGGGCCAACGCAACATCCCTGGCGACAAAACGTCCACCATCAGAAAATGAGTCGGGCGTCAGATTGAGTATTCCCATCACCCGAGGTTGACTCAGGTCCAAAAGTTTTCCCGCACAGTCAAGAATCTGGGGAGCAGGCATGTTATTCCTTCTGTCTATATGAATTTTCAGTGGCGAATTGTCACATTTTCAGGCATGACCCACTAGATCTACCAGTAAATATTCACAATTATAGGATTAGTGTTTGAATTGGTTGCGACTGAATAGCCTCTAAAACTGACTGGTGGGCGTAGGGACGTAGCCTGGATGGAGTGCAACGGAATCCAGGAGAGCCTGCCTGCCTTTTACCCGGATTACGCTTCGCTTCATCCAGGCTACATGGTCTGTGGTCTGGGTGGGGTGTAACGGAGTCCGGGTTAGACTGGTCTGCTTTTTTTCCCGGATTACGCTTCGCTCCATCCAGGCTACATGGTCTGTGGTCTGGGTGGGGTGTAATGGAGTCCGGGTTAGACTGGTCTGCTTTTTTTCCCGGATTACGCTTCGCTGCATCCAGGCTACATGATCTGTGGTCTGGGTGGGGTGTATTGGAGTCTGGGTTAGACTGGTCGGCTTTTTTTCCCGGATTACGCTTCGCTGCATCCAGGCTACATGGTCTGTGGTCAGGGTGGGGTGTAACGGAGTCTGGGTTAGACTGGTCTGCTTTTTTCCCGGATTACGCTTCGCTGCATCCAGGCTACATGGTCTGTGGTCAGGGTGGGGCGTAACAGAGTCTGGGTTAGACTGGTCTGCTTTTTTTCCCGGATTACGCTTCGCTGCATCCAGGCTACATGGTCTGTGATCTGGGTGAGGTGTAACGGAGTGCGGGTTAACTGGTCTGCTTTTTTTCCCGGATTACGCTTCGCTCCATCCAGGCTACTTTGTCTGTAGCCTGGATGAAGTGCAACGGAATCCGGGGTTGTCTGGCCTGCACTTTTTACCCCGGATTACGCTCCACTTCTTCCAGGCTACTCATTTTATCAATGCTGTCCTGCTGGACCACCAATCGTTCCCGATACATCATCGGAGGATGGGGACTCACCTGACGGTCTGACATCATCATCAGAATCCAAGTCATCATCTACCCAATCCTTAGGTGGACGGGGTGGCTTGCCATCCATGATATCGTTGATCTGTTGCGTATCGATGGTCTCATATTTCATCAACGCATCAGCCATCATGTGCAACTTCTCAAGATTATCATTGAGGAGCTTCTCTGCTCTTTCATAGTTGCGATCGATAAAACTTCTGATCTCTTCGTCAATGGTATGGGCAGTGTCGTCAGATACATTCTTGTGTTGTGTTACCGAACGTCCAAGAAAAACCTCTTCCTCTTCCTCGCTATACATCAACGGACCAAGACGCTCAGACAGTCCCCACTTGGTGACCATGCTACGTGCCAGATCTGTGGCGCGTTTGATGTCATTGGAGGCACCTGTAGTCACCTTGTCAATTCCGAAGATCAACTCTTCAGCAATACGTCCACCAAACAGGCTGGAGATCTGACTCTCCAAATGCTGTTTGCTGTAGCTGTATCGATCGCCTTCAGGCAGAAACATGGTTACACCCAAAGCGCGTCCTCTGGGAATGATACTTACTTTGTAGACAGGATCGTGAGAGGGCACCAGACGACCAACTATGGCATGACCGGACTCATGGTAAGCAGTGAGTTTTTTCTCATCTTCGCTCATCACCATGGTACGACGCTCAGTACCCATCATGATCTTGTCTTTAGCTTTCTCCAACTCAATCATTTCCACCAGTGCTTTATTGGCACGAGCAGCAAACAGTGCAGCTTCATTCACCAGATTGGCCAGATCAGCGCCAGAAAATCCTGGTGTACCACGGGCGATAATCGCCGGTTTGACATCGTCTGCAGCTGCGACTTTACGCAGATGCACCTTAAGAATCTGCTCACGTCCACGCACATCAGGCAGGGGAACAACCACCTGGCGGTCAAAACGTCCCGGTCGAAGTAGCGCAGGATCGAGAACGTCAGGCCTATTGGTTGCGGCAATCACGATGACGCCCTCATTGCCTTCAAAACCATCCATTTCAACCAGCAGTTGATTCAGGGTCTGCTCACGTTCGTCGTGTCCGCCTCCGAGACCAGCGCCACGGTGACGTCCTACAGCGTCTATCTCATCGATAAAGATGATGCAGGGCGCATGCTTCTTCGCCTGTTCGAACATGTCACGTACACGGGAGGCACCGACACCGACAAACATCTCAACAAAATCTGAACCGGAAATAGTGAAGAAAGGTACCTTGGCCTCACCGGCGATGGCTTTCGCCAGCAGCGTCTTACCCGTACCCGGTGAGCCTACCATCAACACACCTTTTGGAATCTTGCCGCCAAGCTTCTGGAACTTGGAAGGATCACGCAGAAAGTCGACCACCTCGGTAACCTCCTCCTTGGCCTCTTCCACACCAGCCACATCACCGAATGTAATTTTTACCTGATCCTCGCTGAGCATGCGGGCTTTGCTCTTACCGAAGGACATCGCCCCTCGTCCAGCTCCACCACCCTGCATCTGTCGCATGAAGAAGATCCACAAACCGATCAACACGAAAAGAGGGAACCAGTTAATGAGAATATTCATCAACAATGATGGTTTCTCAGGAGGCGTGGCAACGATCTCAACATTGCTGTTGAGCAGGTCACTCACCAGCATATCGTCCCCAGGACTGTAGGTTGAAAACCTTTGCCCTGAGGTGAGCGTTCCGCTGATATCACGGCCACTGCCACTGAACTCAACTTCCTTCACCTGCCCTGTTTTCACATTGGAGATGAATTCTGAATAGCTCATCGGCTGAGCCTTGGGTTGGGTAGCTGAAAAATTATTGAAGACCGTCATCAGTACGATGGCGATCACTACCCAGAGAATTAAATTTTTTGCCATGTCGTTCAAAACGTAAGAACCTCTTGATCTCACTCCGGCAGAGCCGGTTATCTCTAGCCACACTGGCATCCGTGTGGAGGATGGTCTATGACCTCTCTATTCGTTGACAGGTAACACCATCTAAACTCTGTCAAAAACCCGAATAAAATTGTGCAAACAACTGATTTTTAGGGCTTACTGGTTGGTACGGTACTACATCTTAAAGTTCCCTGCTACTAAATAGATCTCCCGGCTCTTCGCCCGGGAAGAATCGGGTTTTCTACTGACAACCCGCGAGAATGCGCTTCGCATCTCTTTTAAATAGTCATCAAAACCAGTGCCCTGGAATACTTTAACCACAAAACTGCCGCCTGGCTTCAGGGTTTCCCGAGCAAATTCAAGAGCCAGTTCGCAAAGATAGATCCCCCGCGGCTGGTCAACGCTGTTTATACCCGTAACATTGGGTGCCATATCGGAAATTACAAGATCGACTGGTTCTCCGTCCAGATGATTTCTCAATGACTCAAGGGGTTGCGGTTCCCGAAAATCGCCTTGAATGATGTGGACACCGGCAATGGGATCCATCTCCAGGATATCCAGAGCCACCACTTCTCCTTTTTCACCAACCAGGTCCCGTGCAATTTGACTCCAACCCCCAGGGGCCGCGCCCAGGTCAACCACCCTCATACCCGGTTTGATAATTCTATCTTTTTCCTGAATTTCCAGGAGCTTAAATGCAGCTCTGGAGCGATACCCAGCCTTTTGCGCCTGTTTGACATAGGCATCGTTAAAATGACGGTCGAGCCACTTTCGACTGCTTTTACTGCGTTTCATATCGCCTTCTTACCTGTAACTACAACCCTAATAATGGCTTAAAATTGCCAAATCAACAGTGACTATCCAACTGCCAACCCAATGAGGCCTTCCTACCAGCGAGAAATCGGGATAGAATCCGCCTCCCCAATGAGACACGATCAATATCATGCCCCTTACCTCAGATCAGACCAAATCACTAAAGAAGCTCGCACATAACTTGAAACCTGTGGTCATCATTGGCCAACACGGTCTCAGCGATGGCGTCATCAACGAAATCGAGATCAGCCTCGATCATCACGAATTGATCAAGGTTAAACTTGCGGGTGCTGATAAGAGTGATCGTGAGACTTTGAGCGCCAGTATTGTAGAGCGCTTATCTGCTGAGTTGGTACAAATCATTGGACGGGTAGCGATTTTTTATCGGGCTAACCCGAAGAAAAAGAAGAACCGAATCATCCTCAACTAATCAGTGGCTCGGGGATATTGTGTTCAGCCATCCATCTGGTTGTGGCTATACACAACAGGGCGCAGATTATAGTGCCGTTTCTTATTCGTAACGCACTTCAAGAATTTCAAACTCTCTCGCTCCACCTGGGGTATTGAGAAATACATCATCCCCCTCCTGTTTACCGATCAAAGCCCTGGCAATTGGTGAACTGACTGAAATCAGACCCTGTTTAATATCCGCCTCATCCTCACCCACGATCTGGTAGGTAAACTCTTCATCATTATCCAATTCCAGAACCATTACTGTCGCGCCAAAAACCACCTTGCCTCCGGCATTCAGTGTTGTGACATCGATGATCTGTGCATTGGAGAGTTTACCTTCTATATCCTTGATCCGACCTTCGATGAAACTCTGCTGCTCACGAGCTGCATGATATTCAGCATTCTCCTTAAGATCACCATGCTCTCTCGCTTCAGCGATCGCCTTGATCACCTTTGGTCGCTCAACTGTTTTCAGCTGCTTCAATTCATCTTGCAACTTGGTGGCGCCCTGAGCTGTCAACGGTACCTTGTTCATAGAACTCTTTCCTCTCTACAACTGATCACTACTAGTGGAGGTCTTGAAGCCGGTTGACATTCAGCTCATCCAACTGCTTCAAGGCCAGACAGGTCGCCTCAGCACCTGAAATAGTAGTGGTATAGTTAACCTTGTGCTGAAGTGCCGTACGTCTTATCTCTGACGAATCTGCAATCGCTTGCACGCCTTCAGTAGTATTGATAATAAAGCTGACTTCTTTATTTTTGATGGAATCGACAATATGCGGCCGGCCTTCCATCACCTTGTTCACTCGTGTGCACTCAAGCCCGGCATCCAGCAATGCCTGACAGGTGCCACCGGTGGCGCTCAGGGAAAATCCCAATTCCACCAGATCCTGAGCAACCTGAACTGCCCTGGCTTTATCCGCATTGCGAACGCTGAGTAGTGCTTTACCGCCTTGAGGCAATTGATAACCCGCACCCATGATCGACTTATTGTACGCCTCACCGAAGGTAGCACCAACTCCCATCACTTCACCGGTTGATTTCATCTCCGGCCCGAGTACGGTATCGACACCTGGGAATTTGACGAAAGGAAAGACCGCCTCTTTAACAAAATAGTGTTCGGGTATGACCTCTTTGGTGATGCCCTGATCTTTGAGGCTGGTACCTGCCATACAACGGGCAGCAATTTTCGCCAATTGCAATCCAGTGGCTTTAGAGACAAATGGAACTGTACGGGAAGCCCTTGGATTGACTTCCAACAGATAGATCTGCTCATCCTTGATCGCGAACTGGGCGTTCATCAACCCGACCACTTTCAACTCCAGAGCCATTTTCCGCATCTGCTCACGCATCCTGTCCTGGATAGCAGCGGAAAGGGTATAGGGAGGAAGGGAGCAGGCAGAATCACCAGAGTGAACACCAGCCTGCTCTATATGTTCCATTATGCCGCCTATCAGTACATCTTTGCCGTCACAGATGGCATCGACATCAACTTCAATAGCGTCATCTAAAAAGCGGTCAAGCAATACCGGAGAGTCATTGGAAACACTCACTGCTTCGCGCATATAGCGACGCAGCTCATTTTCACGATAGACAATCTCCATGGCCCGTCCTCCGAGAACATAGGAGGGACGTACCACTAAGGGATAACCGATCTCTTCCGCCAGTTGAACGGCACTCTCCGAATCCCGGGCGGTGCGGTTTGGCGGCTGTTTCAGATTGAGCTTTTCCACCAGCTGCTGGAATCGTTCACGATCCTCTGCAAGATCAATGGAATCAGGGCTTGTACCGATAATCGGCGCGCCAGCAGCTTCCAGATCGTTTGCCAGCTTCAATGGCGTCTGGCCTCCATATTGCACGATCACACCGGCAGGCTGCTCTTTATGAATGACTTCAAGAACATCCTCAAGGGTCAGAGGCTCAAAATAGAGTCTATCTGAGGTATCGTAATCGGTAGATACAGTCTCGGGATTACAGTTGACCATAATGGTCTCATAACCATCTTCACGCATTGCAAATGCTGCGTGTACACAACAGTAATCGAATTCTATTCCCTGACCAATACGGTTTGGACCTCCACCCAGTACCATGATCTTTTTCCGATCACTTGGCCGCGCCTCGCACTCTTCCTCGTAGGTGGAGTACATATAGGCAGTGCTGGTGGCAAACTCTGCAGCACAGGTATCAACACGTTTATAGACCGGTCGTATCCCGGCGTCATGACGAAGCTGGCGAATCTCCGACTCACTGCCACCCACAAGTTCTGCGATACGCCGATCAGCGAAGCCTTTGCGCTTTAGAAAACGCAGCCGCAACTCATCCAGACCTTCGATCCCCTGCCCGGAGATCTCACGCTCAAGATTGATCAACTCCTCAATCTGCACCAGAAACCAGGGATCAATGGCACAGATATCGAAGATCTCTTCCAGGCTCATGCCAAAGCGAAAACACTCTGCCACATACCAGAGACGTTCAGGCCCAGGCAATCGTATTTCACGCACCAGGGTGTCTTTGACATGCTCTTCACTGAGGTCAAGCACCTCATCCAGGCCGTACTTACCAATCTCAAGCCCACGCAATGCCTTCTGCATCGATTCCTGAAAGGTACGACCTATTGCCATCACTTCACCCACTGACTTCATCTGGGTGGTGAGGCGATCATCGGCCTGGGGAAATTTTTCAAATGCAAACCGGGGTACCTTGGTCACGACATAGTCGATGCTCGGCTCGAATGATGCCGGTGTTGCCCCACCGGTAATTTCATTCTGCAACTCATCCAGGGTATAACCTACTGCCAGTTTTGCAGCCACTTTGGCTATCGGGAAACCTGTGGCTTTGGATGCCAGGGCCGAGGAACGAGAGACCCGTGGATTCATCTCAATGATGATCATGCGACCGTTTTCAGGATTGATGGCGAACTGTACATTCGAACCACCAGTCTCAACTCCGATCTCGCGTAACACCGCCAAAGAGGCGTCGCGCATGATCTGATACTCTTTATCGGTCAGAGTTTGTGCTGGTGCCACGGTGATGGAGTCACCGGTATGCACGCCCATGGGATCCAGATTTTCTATTGAGCAGATGATAATGCAGTTGTCATTTCTATCCCGAACAACCTCCATCTCATACTCTTTCCAACCAAGAATCGACTCTTCGATAAGCAATTCACTGGTAGGGGAGAGGTCGAGACCACGCTCGCAGATCTCCACAAACTCTTCGGGATTGTAAGCGATACCACCTCCGCTGCCCCCCATCGTGAATGAGGGTCGGATAATCGCGGGATAACCAATCTGCACCTGAACCTGCTTAGCCTCTTCCAGGCTGTGAGCAATCACAGAGCGGGGCATATCCAGGCCGATTTTGCGCATCGCCTTGCGGAACAGATCACGATCCTCTGCCTTGTCGATCGCTTCCCGGGAAGCACCAACCATCTCAACACTGTACTTCTCCAAAACCCCTTCACGCACCAGGTCAAGGGCAGAGTTGAGTGCAGTCTGTCCACCCATGGTCGGCAGCAGGGCATCGGGCCGCTCCTTGTCGATAATTCGCTCAAGGGTGCGCCAGGTGATGGGCTCGATATAGATGGCATCAGCCATATCCGGATCGGTCATGATCGTGGCCGGATTGGAGTTCACCAGAATTACCCGATATCCCTCCTCTTTCAGAGCCTTACAGGCCTGAGCGCCAGAGTAATCGAACTCACAAGCCTGACCGATAACAATCGGGCCAGCGCCTATGATCATGATGCTTTTTATGTCTGTACGTTTTGGCATTAATTCATCAGTCCGCAAATAAAACGCAAATAGATATTTAGATTACCGATACATTGTCATTTCGCTACACAGCCCCGTATACAACAGAAAACGGGGTACTAATATTCAGCGGTAAAGCAATGTTCAGCCCTGTTAATCGAAGAAATTTCATCACCTGGGCATAACGATATTACGCGTATGCTGACAAATTTCAGGTTCCAACAGCGCTCTGTTTTCCGCATCGATCTGTTCAGTTCCCACAACTCGTCACTACTTCTCAACTCACTTCAAATCTGCCTGAGGAGATAGCTTTTCCCGCCTCTCCTTGAATAGACCGCGTGTCTATCTGCTCTCTTCCATCAATTCGATGAAGTGATCAAACACAGGCGCCACATCATGCGGCCCTGGGCTGGCTTCCGGGTGGCCCTGAAAGCTGAATGCAGGTTTATCGGTACGGTGTATGCCTTGCAAGGTACCATCGAACAGGGAGCGATGGATCGGAGTCAGGCACGATGGCAAACTCTCCTCATCAACAGCGAAGCCATGATTCTGGCTGCTGATCATCACATTCCCTTTTTTCAGATCCTGTACCGGGTGGTTGGCTCCATGGTGGCCAAATTTCATCTTCACGGTTTTTGCACCTGAGGCGAGGGCCAGCAGCTGGTGTCCCAAGCAGATTCCAAATACCGGCAGGCTGGTGTCAACGATTTTAGTGATCGCCTCAATGGCATAGCCACAGGGCTCAGGATCTCCTGGACCATTTGACAGGAATACACCATCAGGCTCCATCGCCAGCACATCCTCGGCTGGTGTGCTCGCTGGAACAACTGTAATGCGGCAACCCCGGTCAGTCAGCATTCTCAGAATATTGCGTTTGACACCATAGTCGTAGGCAACCACATGGTATGGGAGTTTTTCCGAATCCATTGACACAGCTTCAGGCAACCCCTCCTCCAGCGACCAGGTCCCTTGAGACCAGTCATAGCCTGTTTCAGTGGTTACCTCTTTCGCCAGATCCATCCCCTTCAATCCAGGGAACTCCTGCGCTAATTTCAAAGCAGTGGAGAGATCAGGATTGTCGCCGGCAATAATGCAGCCATTTTGGGCACCCTTTTCCCGCAGAATTCGGGTCAGGCGACGGGTATCGATATCGGCAATGGCGATCACACCACTGCGTTGCAAATAGGCCTCCAAAGACTCTTCAGAGCGCCAATTACTCGTAATCAGTGGCAGATCACGGATCACCAGGCCGGCTGCATGAATCTGATCAGACTCTTCATCCTCCTGATTAACACCGGTATTACCTATATGAGGATAGGTCAGTGTGACTATCTGTTTACGATAAGAGGGGTCGGTCAGTATCTCCTGATAGCCGGTCATGGATGTATTAAAAACAACCTCTCCGACGGTATGTCCTTCAGCACCGATGGCCTCACCCCTGAATTGGCTGCCATCTTCCAGGACCAGAACTGCTGGTTTTCTCAAGAATCTCTCCGTTACAGGCGTGCAAAAAGGGGCAGACCACAAAGTGCCTGCCCCGAGAATTAGCAAAAGTATTCTTCAGAACCGAATCTTACCAATTCGACCCTGAAATGATGGTCGGATATTGTACGTTATCGAGGGCAAAGCTGTCTATCCGCTTGATTCATGAAATCCCACAAATTGAGCATTTAATTGATCCGGTTTTAGTGAGCAGCTACTGGATCACCTTCCGGCCAGTACACCCTTCACCCAGCGCACTATGCCATTCTGATCCATCGCACCCGCCTGCCTTGCGATCTCCTGCCCACGATCGATCAACATCAAAGTCGGGATACTGCGTATGCCATATTGCATTCCCAGTTGCTGGGCCTCTTCGGTATTCACTTTGATTAAACGAATATCTGGCTCCAACTGCTTTGCCGCCGCCTCGAAAGCTGGGGCCATCATTTTACAGGGCCCACACCATGGCGCCCAGAAATCGATCAGCAGAGGCAGATCGTTCTTCTGGACATAGCGAGTGAAACGGCTTTCATTCAAAGATAGCGGCTGCCCGGAGAAGATCGGCTGGTGGCATTTCCCGCATTTAGCATCCTCTCCTGCCCTGCTGAGCGGTAGACGATTAATCCCATCACAGTGGGGACAGACAACATGTTTTGCATCACTCATTTCACTTCATCCAGATCTTCATCAGAGGTTAAGAGGTGCCCTTAATTCAGATACTTCGACTGATTGAACGCTCCGGCAGCAGGCGACCAATCAGGGCCTCTTAGGAAATGGGGCTGTCGATGAGAATTTCAAGACTCATATCGAAACGAGATTTCAGTATAATGGCGCTCCTTTGAACTACCTCGCGATAACCGATACGGGAGCTGAACATGGCGGATTCACCATACATCTTCGATGCTACTGCTGAAAACTTTCAGCAACAGGTCTTGGCTGCCTCGATGGAGAGACCAGTGTTGGTCGACTTTTGGGCAGAATGGTGCAATCCCTGCAAAACCTTGATGCCGATACTTGCCAAGCTGGCTGATGAGTACCAAGGCAAGTTCCTGCTGGCCAAGGTTAACACTGAACAGCAGCAACCCCTTGCCGGGCACTTCCAGATTCGCAGCATCCCTACTGCAAAACTCTTTTTCCAAGGTCAGGAGGTGGATGAGTTTATGGGGGCTCTGCCTGAAACTGAGATTCGCAACTTTCTCGACAAATATATCCCCAGAGAGTCTGATGGACTGGTAGAGCAGGCTGAAGCCCTACTGCTTCAAGGAGATGCGGATGGTGCTGGCACACTACTCAAGCAAGCCAGTGACAACGATCCTGAAAACCCAAGAATCCGGCTCGCTTTCTCCCGCTACCTGGCTACTATTGGAAAGCTGCAAGAAGCTGAGAACATACTCATGGCTCTGCCAGATGAAGAGAGGGAGAAACCGGAGGTGGTCGCCATGCTCACCAAAATCCAGTTTGACCGCTCCGCTGCAGATAGCCCGCCAATAGAGGAGCTGGAGAAACGCCTGCAGGAGAATCCCGCAGACAGTGAAGCGCTTCATATGCTGGCTTCTCATAAAATCATGGAGAACGACCATGAGGCGGCCTTGGAGCTGTTGATGACGCTTTTACAGAAAGATCGCAGCTATGGCGACAATATCGCCCAAAAAGAGATGCTTAAAGTTTTTGAAATGCTTGGTGGACAGGGGCCGTTGGTAAAGCGCTACCGCAATCGGATGTTCAATTTTCTACATTAAAAAAAGTTTGGCCAGGCCAGGGTAGTCACCTGGCCTACTCACTATCCTCGGCTCGTTGCCAATGAACATGAATACCCTCTTCCCCTTTGGCAGCGGCAAACTGGTGGCAGACAATGCGTCCCGGTATCGTGGCAAGATCGCCATTCAGGTAGACCAGGGGGATGCGATCCCGATCCCAGGGTGGAACGCCCCACTCCTGGAACAGTTTCTTTAAAGGCCGATGGTGCTCCTGCCCAACGGGCCGACAGCGCTCCCCACCTCTACGAAACCTGACTTCAATATCTGCGCTTTGCCAGTGGTGATTTGCCAACCCACCTTCAGCTGATGAAGCGATCAGAGACCCCATGCCATCAGGCAATTGCAGTTGTTGCTTCTCCAGCCAGGGAATATGGGTGGGCAGAGGCTGCGCTAAACGGCTTGGAGCCAGGATCAAATCATCCCGGTATCGACGCACTTCCCAGCCTCTCCAGGCCACCAATGGTGTTGAGTCACTGCGCCCATGTATCGACTCATGCTCGATTCGCATCAACTTTTTCGAATTAGGCAGAGGCGCCCCGCTGGATGCAATCCAGTGACGTAGCAGATGCCTCACCCGGATCGATGACATCGCTTTCAATTCACTGATGGAGAGCCTCCCTGTCTCTGCACAACGAACCCGGGCCAACTCCAGTTCCATCTCTTCCTGAGCCAGGCTCAACATCTCACCACTGAAACGTGCGGCCCGTGCCAGTGTTACCGCTGCCGCTGGCCAACGTGTCTGCAATAGAGGCATTACTTGATGCCTGATAAAGTTGCGATCAAAGCGCTGATCCTGATTAGAGGGATCCTCCTGCCAGCGCAATCCTGCGGCCATTGCGTAACACTCAATTGACTCCCTTGACTCTTGCAACAACGGCCTTGCCAACCAGCCACTTCCAAATTCGGCAATCATCGGCATAGCTGCCAAGCCAGCTGGACCACTGCCTCTGAGAAGTTGCAACAAGAGTGTCTCTGCCTGGTCATCCTGATGCTGGGCGGTGAGCAGCAGATCCCCTGGATTCAGCTGCTGAGAAAGAGCTTGATAGCGAGCTTCCCGAGCCAGGGCCTCCAGGCTTTGACCTTTTTGTGGCGTCAATTCCAGGGTCAGCGTATCCAGAGGGATATCATATTCTGCGCATACCTGTTCGCAATGTTTCTGCCAGGTATCCGCCCCCGGCTGCAGCCCATGGTGCACATGAATGGCGCGCAGCGGATAAGGTAGCTGGGATCTTAACTCAGATAACAGATGAAGCAGAACGCAGGAATCAACTCCACCACTGAATGCCAGATGGCAACAACCTGCCTGAGGCAGGTTGGTTAGGGTATCTTTCAGATGATCGACAGAGAGGGACACAGGGGATCCCGAAGGGTTATTCCCCGGAGAACTGACCGTATTGCATCAGGCGTTGATAGCGGGTATCAAGCAGCTTATCAATTGCCATACTGGTGATATTATCAATACCTTCCAGCAGGGCATGCTTGAGACTCTTTGCCATCGTTTCTATATCCCGGTGAGCACCACCCAAGGGCTCAGAGACGATCTCATCCACCAATCCCAGCTCTTTCAGTCGATCAGAGGTGATGGCCATGGCCTCTGCAGCCAATGGTGCCTTTTCCGCACTCTTCCATAGGATTGAAGCACAACCCTCTGGGGAGATAACTGAATAGGTGCTGTACTGCAACATCATGACGCGGTCACCCACACCAACAGCCAAAGCACCACCTGAACCACCCTCTCCGATCACCGTACAGATGATTGGCGTGCGCAAACCAGACATAATCTTGAGATTACGCGCTATTGCCTCACTCTGGCCACGCTCTTCCGCACCGACACCAGGATAGGCTCCGGGTGTATCTATGAAGGTAAGAATCGGCAGTTTGAACCGTTCCGCCAGCTCCATCAGACGCAATGCCTTGCGATAGCCCTCTGGACGTGGCATACCAAAATTGCGATAGAGCTTATCTTTGGTATCGCGCCCCTTCTGATGGCCAATCACCATTACTGGACGGCCTTCAAGACGGGCCATTCCCCCGACAATGGCGTGATCATCAGCAAATGTCCGGTCACCATGCAGTTCATGGAACTCATCGAAGATACGGTCGATGTAATCGAGGACGTAAGGCCTCTGGGGATGTCGGGAGAGCTGGGAAATATCCCATGGCTTGAGGTTGGAAAAGATCGTCTCAGTGAGGGACTGGCACTTCTTCTCCAGTCGCGTGATCTCATCCTGAATGTTAATTTCATTATCGCTGCCCACCAGACGAAGCTCTTCGATCTTCGCCTCAAGTTCTGCGATAGGTTGTTCAAATTCTAGAAAGTTAAGATCCATGGGGCGAAATATACCGGAAACAATCTCTTTAGAACAGTCTAGTGGATGGTATTACGGAATCATCACTGATTGGAGCAAGCCAATCTCAACCTATCCCGCAACCCCCACTTGGACAGCCACCAGTGGCGCATGGCGGCACTGCATCACTACTCACTCCGCCAATAATTACATTTCCTCCGGTAGCAAGTCGTTTAACCGGACTCTCAGAGGGTGTATCACCCGGTTCGATACCAGCCTTAGTACAGAGCTCACCCCAATTGAGAATCTCTTCACTCATTCGATGGCTGACCTCAACCACCCGGCTGTTGGCTTCACATCTATAGTCATAAGTAGGCATAGGATTCTCCAGTTGTGGTCAAAATATTTTTTGCCGGGTTAATAGATCATGCAACCTCATGCAACAAACACCATCAGGATCATTTAATCCACCAATCTCGCGTAAAGATGTCCTTTGAATTCAGCACCATTACCTTCTTCACAAGGTATCGTGGATATTGCCGTAAGACGAGCCTTACCCTTCTCTTTCAAACCTGAAAGGAATGTTTCAAACTCATCTTTGTCAATTTGGCAATCGGCAACAATATCCCCAACCACTGGCTTGAGATAGTTGATCTCACCTGTCGCCATAACCAAATCGCTATTAGCAGGTAGCCGTGATTGCACCAATCCCCAGGCTGCCAGGGTGGCAATGGCGTAGAGTGATCCGGCAAAAGCTGTTCCATGAATATTCTGGTTTTGCTCACTCCTTCCAAAAACCGTGATGCGGTTTTTTGACAGGGAAAGCACACGAAAATCCATGTGTTCCGATAGAGGAATACCTTCTCTGATTTTCCCTTCAAGCTCTGATTTATTCATGAATTTGAAAAACTGCTTTTATAAGTATCACGCAACTGCGCCTTTTGAACTTTCCCCATAGTATTACGGGGTAACTCATCAACAAAAAAAACAAGCTTGGGTTGTTTGAAACGAGCTAACCGTCCCTGCAATGGCTCAATGATATCCTGCTCACTCAGATCACGACTCCCATCAGCCACCACTATAGCAGCCACACTTTCACCAAAATCAGGATGAGGTACACCGACAACAGCAGATTCATCGACACCGGGGATCTCATCAATCTCAGACTCAATCTCTTTTGGATAGATATTATAGCCACCGGAAATAATCAGGTCCTTTGCTCGTCCAACTATACTGATGCGACCTTCTCTATCCATGATGGCGTTATCACCGGAAATAAACCACCCATCCTGACGAAACTCTGCTGCTGTTTTCTCCGGCATTTGCCAATAACCTTTAAAAACATTTGGCCCTTTTAACTCCAACACGCCTGTTTCACCACGAGCTAATTCACCGCCTTCATTGTCGGCAATACGCACTGAGACCCCTGGAAGCGGAAAGCCGACTGTACCGGCCAAACGTTCGCCGTCGTAAGGATTGGAGGTGATCATTCCAGCCTCAGTCATACCGTAGCGTTCCAGAATGCGAAACCCGGTTCGCGCTTCAAATTCACGATGCGTTTCAGCAAGCAACGGCGCTGAACCAGAAATAAACAGCCGCATCCTGTTACATAATTCAGGAGTTAATCTGGGATCACTCAGCAGGCGAGTGTAAAAGGTTGGTACCCCCATCATTACGGAACAATCCGGAAGACGCTCTACCACTTGTTGCAGATCGAACTTCGCTAAAAAGTGTACAGTGGAACCACCAAGAAGTGCGCAGTGCAGGGCGACAAATAGACCATGCACATGAAACACAGGCAAGGCGTGCAACAAAACATCTTTTTCGTCATGCCAATGCCAATAGTCATGTAGCACCTCTGCATTCGCCCGAAGGTTATCATGGGACAGCATAGCTCCCTTGGATCGACCTGTCGTACCTGAGGTGTAAAGTATGGCGGCTAATTCATCAGCTTCTCTCACTACAACTTCTGCCGAGGCATCTAACTCTTCAAGGCCCTCTAAAAGATCACCAGCACCCTCACTATCCATTGTGCGTATGTGAGGTACGTCACACTCTTGAGCTAAACCTAAAAGTGTTTTTTGTGATTCAGGCTGGCAGACAAAAAGCTGTGGTTTTGCATCGCTAATAAAGTAGCTGATTTCAGCTGACGTATAAGCTGTATTGAGAGGGATGTATATTGCACCAACTCTCAAGCAGGCAAGATAGAGCAGTACTGATTCAGGGGATTTATCCACTTGAACCATAACCCGGTCGCCTGGTGTGACGCCGAGTTGCAACAGTCGCGTGGCATATTTTCCTGCGAACTCATCCAATTCCGAGTACAACAGAGGGGGTCTGCCTGGCGTTAATAGAAAGGGACGATCACCCGCATCGAGAAAACGATCACCAACGAGTCGAAGATATAGATTTTGGTTTTTCATATCATTAAATAACTGAAAGCGGCTTGACTGGTATGATAACGGACTATAGATTATGGGCCATTGCTCTAGGCTGTTGAATTAAAAAAACAAAGGAACACGGTCATAACTATAAGGCCATGGAGGATTTTGCTCTCTTCACGTTCTCGTACTATATAGGTAAAACGATCATCGTGACATTGCGCAACCCGGTGCGATCCGCACACAAAAAAGGAAGATCTTAAGTATCTGCACAACATCTCTTAAGTTCAACTGGTAAATTTCAATAATCACAAATCTAAAACAGCAAGGAGTATACCCCATGTACGTATCAAAGCTACTGACCGCTGCAACTCTGGCAGCAGGCCTCACTATGGCTGGCGGCAGCGCATCCGCTGTGGACTTTAAGGCTTCTCACCAATGGCCTGGTGGCAAAGGTGACATCCGCGATGAAATGGTTCAGATCATAGCCCGTCATATGAATGACAATGATACCGGCGTTAAGATCAAAGTCTATCCAGGCAAGAGCCTTTACAAACCTAAAGAGCAGTGGGGTGCCATGACCAAAGGAAGGCTCGATATCACCGCTTTTCCGTTGGCCTATGCTGGTGGCCGACATCCTGAATTCAATCTGACGTTGATGCCTGGACTGGTTAAAAATCATGATCATGCATTACGTTTAAATGACTCTCCTTTTATGCAAGAGATCAAGAAGGTCATGGATCAAGCTGGCGTTATGGTTCTGGCTGATACCTGGCTCGCTGGCGGCTTTGTCTCTAAAGGCGAGTGTATCCTCGAACCTAAAGATGTTAAAGGCATGAAGTTCCGTGCAGCAGGCAAGGCCTTCAACCAGATGCTGGAAGCTGCTGGTGCGACCATCACCTCAATGCCCTCTTCAGAGATCTACTCAGGTCTGCAGACAGGTGTTTTAGATGGCGCCAATACTTCATCATCCTCACTTGTCTCCTATCGAATCTATGAGCAGGTGAAGTGTCTTACCGCGCCAGGTGCAAACGCATTGTGGTTCATGTATGAACCTATTCTTATGGCCAAGAAGAGTTTCGACAAGTTAACACCTGAGCAACAGAAAGAGTTGCAGAAAGCTGCGGATGAAGCAGAGAAGTTTGCTTCCGACGCAGCTAAAGGCGCAGATCAAAAACTGATCGATGCCTATAAGAAAGCTGGCGTAAAGGTTGTTGAAATGAGTGCAGAACAAGCAGCCCTTTGGCGTGATATCGCCGACACCTCCAGCTACAAAGCATTTGCTGACAATGTAGAAGGTGGAAGAGGCTTGTTGGACATGGCTCTGTCTGTCGAATAGTCGAGTTGTATAGACCTTCCCTGACTGAAGGGAAGGTCTACTGTTTCCTGTAATCTGCATGATTCGCAATTGATGATTGCATAATCACTAACTGGTAATAATCACAATGGTGATATTTCTCAGATTCGTTGAAGGCTTATCCAAGCTGTTGGGTTATTTCGCCGCAATATTACTTGTCATAGCTGTTCTGGTTGTTTGCCAAATGGTCTTCAATCGCTTCGTATTGAATCTTCCAACCTCCTGGCAGACCGAGTTCGTCACTTATGCCTTGTTGGCATCAACATTTCTTGGCGCACCCTGGGTTTTGTTAACCCGCGGCCATGTCAATGTCGAGCTGATCCCTTTGATGCTGGGTCATCGCGGAAGAGTGTTCCTTGCTTTCTTCGCATATAGCCTTTCAACCATTCTCTGTATTGTTTTGACCTGGTACAGCTTCAAGTTCTGGCATGAAGCCTGGGAAGCAGGATGGTCATCAGATACTATTTGGGGACCAAAGCTCTGGAAAGCCTACCTGGCAATGCCGATAGGTTTCTTTGCCATCAGCCTGCAATACCTGGCCGACCTGATCTGCCTGATCAATGGAGAAGAGCACCCCTTTGGCATTGAGCCAACAACACCTCCAGAGGCCTCATAATGGATCCGTTAACATTAGGAGGTCTATCTGCTCTCTGTTTGATCGTGCTATTGCTTAGCGGTATGCCTGTAGCATTTGCACTCGGTTTCACTGCAATCCTGTTTCTGCTGATTTACGATGGTATCGGTGCCTTTGATGTGGTTGCTGATACCCTGTTTGCGTCCCTGGACGAATTTGCCCTGCTCTCGATTCCAATGTTTCTTTTGATGGGAGCAGCAATCGCCGCCTCCCGTGCCGGTGCGGATCTCTATGAAGCACTTGATCGCTGGCTCTACAAAGTACCCGGTGGATTACTGATTTCAAATATTGGTGCATGCGGTATCTTTGCCGCACTGACAGGATCATCACCTGCGACCTGTGCCGCGATTGGTAAAATGGGTATACCTGAAATGCGCAAGCGGGGTTATCCCGCAAGCCTTGCGACAGGCTCTATTGCTGCCGGCGGTACCCTGGGCATTCTGATCCCGCCCTCAATAACCATGATCGTATATGGCATCTCAACCGAAACCTCCATCGGTCGACTGTTCGCAGCCGGTTTGCTACCCGGCCTGATGCTGATTGGTCTGTTTATCGGCTGGTCGCTGTTTTACACCAACTTAAAGGGTTATAGATTTACTGAAAAGGACAAACACTTCAGCTTGCGCGAAAAGTTGATCGTACTGCCTAAGGTAATCCCCTTTCTGATCATTATCGTGCTGGTTCTCTGGGCACTGTATGGTGGCGTTGCAACACCATCAGAAGCATCTGGTGTAGGCGCACTGATCTGTATCCTGCTGGTAATGATTATTTATAAGGTCTGGCGTCCCAGAAATCTTTGGGAGATCGTTGGCTCTGCTACCCGAGAATCAGTAATGCTGATGATGATCATCGGTATGGCGGGTCTATTCAGCTTCATGATGTCAAACCTCTATATTGCTCAAGGCATCACCGAATATATTGCTGCTCAGGATCTCTCTCCCTGGATGTTGATGTTGTATGTCAATATATTCCTGCTGGTCGCCGGTTTCTTTCTGCCTCCAGTCGCCGTGATACTGATGACATCCCCCACTTTGGTTCCGATTGTCATACAGGCAGGTTTCGATCCAATCTGGTTTGGTGTGATGTTAACACTCAATATGGAAGTGGGACTGATCACACCACCTGTTGGCCTGAATCTGTATGTCATCAACGGTATCGTACCGGACGTTGACCTGAAAACCGTTTTGATCGGCGCCCTCCCCTTCATGCTGTGCATTATGATTGGTATTGGATTGTTGATTCTGTTTCCTGAAATTGCACTTTGGCTACCAGAAGTGTTGATGGGAGTAGCTCAGTGAGTGCACTTGGCTGGCTAGAGCGTATGCTCAACAGCGTCGCCGATCATGGCATGGAGCTGATCGGCCTGAAGGAACGCGGCAATCATGACCCGTCGGATTCTGAATTATGCCACCGTCTGGTTGACGGCATGGGTGAAGCATCAAATATTGCTCTGGCAAGAGAGATCCTGCAGCGATGGCAAGAGATGGACAGTGAGCAGCGCTTGACTTTCCTGCAAATGATAGCTGTTGAGTTCGATCCTGATCCGGTGGAGATCCAGCAGGCAGCCCAAGCCTATCAATCCCGTGATCCTGACAGCCTGAAGCGCCTGTTGGATATAAGTGAACCACCACGACAGGAGCTATTCAGGCGTCTCAACATGGCCCCAGGCGCCACCGCAATATTAGTCACCATGCGAGCCGAACTGCTTCAAATTCTGCGTCAGCAGCCTGAGCTGAAGGGGGTCGACTATGACATGCGCCACTTATTGTCTTCCTGGTTCAATCGAGGCTTTCTTCATCTGGAACGTATCGATTGGAATACCTCAGCATCAATTCTTGAGAAGTTGATTTGCTATGAAGTCGTCCACCCCATGCAAGGATGGGAGGACTTACGCCGCCGCCTGGCCGAGGACAGGCGTTGTTTTGCCTTCTTTCACCCGGCACTACCTCAAGACCCACTAATCTTTGTCGAGGTGGCATTAACCCGGGAGATCAGTGATTCAGTAACCAGCCTAGTCGATCCGGAAGAGCCTCTGACAGAGACTGGATCTGTTGACACGGCAGTATTCTACTCGATCAATAATGCCTTAAAGGGTTTGCGTGGCATCAGCTTTGGTAATTTCCTGATCAAACAGGTTGTCAGTGAACTCAAGGAAGAGTTTCCCGGCCTGGAACGATTTGTCACCCTATCGCCAATACCAAGACTGCGCAACAGCCTGCTAAAATTACAAACCTCAAATATCAGTAACATTTCGCTTGAAGATCTTGAACTGGTACTGGGTAGCCGAAAGCAACAACTTCTGGCGTTAACTGAGAGTGACACCCCCTTTGAGGCACTCGATAAATTAACCACTGAGCAGATCCAGAAAGCAGAAAACAGATGGCTTGCTGAGACTCTGAACGATCTGGTTCTGTTCTATCTCGTTTTCCTAAAAAAAGGCGATCATGCTTACGAACCTGTCGCCCATTTTCACTTATCCAATGGGGCAAGGCTGGAGAGAATCAATATAGTCGCCAATCCCTCCGAGCAAGGAATACGGGAGTCATGGGGTTGCATGGTCAACTATCGGTATGAAGAGTCTGATCTGGTCGCCAATCATGAATCCTACCTCTGTAGTGGAGATATTGCGTTGTCATCAGAGTTGGATCAACGCCTGAAACATCTGAAAACAGTACTACAGAGAGACTAGGGCCTGTTAACACTAATCGAATCGGCCCTGTTGCCCCTGAAAAAAGCGCCAATCAAGGCGCGAGGAGAGAGGTTTGGTCACTCCAAATGAACGACGAGCAACGCCTAGTGGTGCTTTTTCAGGGGTAACCCGAAGGGCAGAGGCTATTTTTCCGCCCAGCGGCGTTATCATTCGCTCATGTAGAATAACTACACTTCGCTTATTCTGCCTTGCTGGAGGAAAAAACAGTCTCAGCAGGGCCGATTCGATTAGTGTTAACAGGCCCTAGTATGGACTTAGTGGCGCTGCTCGTGGCGGGTGCCCTGGCTGGTACTGCGGCAGGACTGCTCGGCATCGGCGGGGGAGTTATTATCGTGCCGGTTCTATCTCTGGTATTCGAAGCCAAAGGGGTAGCGCCAGAGATCATTATCAAAGTTGCTGTGGGTACATCCCTGGCAACCATTGCAGTAACGGCCATTTCATCAATTTGGGCTCACCACCGACGTGGCGCAGTACGCTGGAGCCTGGTCAGAACCATGACACCAGGGGTTGTTATCGGTTCACTGTTTGGAGCTTGGTTGGCTGACATCATCCCTGGATACTGGCTGACACTGGGTTTCATTGCATTCCTTACACTGGTCTCACTACAAATGGCGATCGGCCCGGTCTCAGCTGGCAGAGATCTACCAGGGCCCCGTGCCTTACAGGGTGTTTCAGCAACTGTTGGTTGCATATCTGCATTGATGGGTATCGGTGGAGGTGCGCTGCATGTCCCCTATCTGAGCTGGCGTGGCGTGGCGCTTAAACAGGCAATCGCCACAGCCGCAGCGATTGGATTCCCTTTGGCACTGGCTTCTACAGCTGGGTTTATAGTCACAGGACTGGATGAAACAGAGCTACCACTGCACAGCATTGGCTACATCAATCTACCTGCATTTTCAGGTGTGGTTGCCGCTAGCTTCCTGTTTGCCCCCCTAGGTGCCCGTCTGGCGCATCAACTGCCAGAGCAATTGATCAAGCGTCTGTTCGCACTGTTTCTATTTGTACTGGCCCTGAGAATGGCCTTTAAAATGCTTTAAGTCACCTCTGCATAGGTCACGGTCGAAGAAATTTCGAAGCAAAGCTATTTAGAGTTGCCTTCTTTATAATCGGCTGCCAGTGAGAAGGATCACTCAACAACGATGCGGGCATTAAGCGGCTGTATCGGACGGTTATTATCATGCGCCATGATTTCGACAAACTTATCCAATTGTTGCTTTGAGACTGATTGAATCGATTTCATCACATACCATTCAACACCTTCGGTACAGGGAGGGGTTGTGAGAGAACCATTGAAGCGATAGTAATCTCTATTGGTTGACATTAAACGAGCTGCATCGACTGGTACAGATAGTTGATTTTTCTTACCCGCTTCTTCTGGCATGAAAGCCCATGCTTTTTCCAGTTCCTGGTGCTGTTCCCCTACGCTATACATGATAGCGATAACTGCCAGGTTCCCCTCCTTGCCTGAGTGAACAAAATGAGCCTCCATAGGGAAAGACCTGCCCATGATTCTATTTTCACTCGGGGCATGAAAGTGAAACTGCTTAAGCTCAAAAGTCTTGCCACCAATCTCGATTTTGCTACCTGGTTGATAATTGACTTTAATGGTATGACCATTATTGACAACACTATCGCCAAGGCTTGCATATTTGATACTCAATTCGGGCAATTCACCCTCAACCATGCCGGTCAGGTCAATTGGTGATTGATTAAGCCCTTGAGAACAGGAGATATAGTCAGAAGAGATAGCTCCCCAATGGTCAGGGCCATCATGGCCCGCATAACTCCAATGCGCCTGCTCAGATGCGATGAGATGAGTAGAACATAGCAGTCCGGCAACAAAGAAAATTCGATATCGATCCATAGTATGCATCTCCTTTTTATATAATTTGATTGGCATTCTCCCGTAATATTTTTATCGGATCAAAGCAAATTAAATTCAACGTTGTTTTATTAATATTGTTAAATAAAAATTGACATATGGGTAGTTTGAATAGTGAAATGGCGCACACTTGCAGATATAGTCTAACGTTTAGCAGTTATTTGGTTATGCATAAACGCTTAAGATTTCTTAATCAGATCTTAGATTATTATTTTCAAGGTAGCCTTAAACATTGCATGTACGGAAGCTGCTAAACATTACGGAGAGAAAGAGGGATCTTCTGTATGGACAAGTGAGTATGCTGTATTTTATTAACCCCTCACTAACCAACATGTCTTATACGGACATCTTGTATAGACAAAGTTGGAGATTCCTCTTGCATCGTATAGCAAATTTAATAGCTATATACATATCTTCTCTTCACCGCACACTGTTCCCTCATCTTCCAAGATTATTGAGAGACGCTCATAAGATAGCGTCCACTTTATCAGAACTCTTTATTCTCTCTATCCTGGGGATCATCGACTCTGATTTTTTTACATTTAATATTTCCACTGGCTCGCCCCCTCATCTGCAGTCTGATTTTTAGGGCCTGAGCTATATAAAATAACAATTAACCTCTTCAAGGCAGGAGAAACAGCATGGCAGAAAGCAGTCAAGTACGTTTCGGTATATTTTTTAAAATGTCCCTAGTTATGGTGCTCGTAGCAGCACTACCTCTCGGTCTGGTTTGGTATATCAGTCACTCTGCGAGTGAAGAAGCGATCAGCCTTGATGTTAATAATCGTCTGGCATCCACAGCAGATCAATTGCAAGGCTTTGTAGAGAGCTGGGTCGATATGAATGCTCGCATCATAGGACAAAATTCTAAATTCCCCGATATGATCAGCATGGATGGTATGCGTCAAAAGAAGGGATTGGAAACCATAGTTGACACCTATCAGTGGATATACCTTGCTTTCACGACAGACATCAATGGTCAGAATATCTCCCGCAGTGACGATAAAAACCTGAAAGACTACAGTGATCGTCACTATGTCCGCCAAGTTCTGGGTGGAAAGGAGCTGGGGCAGCAGGTATTAATCAGCAAAACCAATGGTAAGCCTGCTCTGGTCATCTCCAGTGCCATTACTGACGAAGATAAGCGCACTAAAGGCGTGCTGGCCATCGGCATGTCATTGGATGATATCTCAAAGAAAGTTGCTACGACTCGTTTTGGTGAGACCGGTTACGCTATTCTGCTGGATCAAGAAGGTAAAGTGATCTCCCACATCAACAAGGAGTTTACAAGTAAACGCACAAGCCTGACTGATCATCCTGGATACAATGCTCTGATGTTGAGCAACAAAGAATCAATAGTTTATACCAATGATGAAGGTGAAAAGGTATTTTGCCAGATCAGAAAAACGGGGCATGGCTGGATTCTATTGGTGCAACAGGACTATGACGAGGCATTTTCAGCTTTGAGTCAATACAACAAAAAGACACAGTTACTGATGGCAATAAGCCTCGCTGTGATCCTTTTGGTTGCCTTCCTGATTTCACGTCAATTGACACAACCAATACGTCATTTGACC
Organism: Candidatus Thiodiazotropha sp. AKAK3; assembly: GCF_058244645.1. Lineage (NCBI taxonomy): Bacteria > Pseudomonadati > Pseudomonadota > Gammaproteobacteria > Chromatiales > Sedimenticolaceae > Candidatus Thiodiazotropha > Candidatus Thiodiazotropha sp. AKAK3. The sequence goes on along the minus strand of NZ_JBSYOQ010000052.1, from coordinate 18,618 downwards.
ACTGCAGCAGATGCTATAAGTCGTGGCGATTTTGGTTTCACTATCAACGGTACTTCCCGTACTGATGAACTGGGTGCATTGGCAAGATCAGTAGAACGCCTTGGCAACAGTGTCAGAGTGGCAATGGACAGGTTTAGTTGATAGATAGCATTCGCATTTTGGGAGAGTAATATGGTCGACGGAGGTATTCTGGACCATCGTAAATTCATCAAGGCATTAATCACTCTATGCCGGGATAGATCCAGTGGTACGGTATTTTACAACCTAGATAGTGGCATATCCGCGAGAATGGTCTTAAACCAAGGTGTGATCACTTGGGTGGCATGTGGTGAACTTAGAGGTGAAGAAGCGATAGATGCAATTCGTTTAATCGATAGAGGCAGAATGAGCTTCAATCCATCACTAAAACTTACAATCGGTAAGCAGAGCCTCCCGACAACACCTGAGATACTCAGAGAGATCAACACCCGGGACTTTAACAGCGAAGCTATCGACCATTCCCAAAAAACAGCTGCTTCCACACCTGAAAACAGTGGAGTTACAACGGGTAACTCCTTCAGCAAAGAAGATATATGTAAAGTTGTTGTAGAGGAATCTATAGAGTTTATCGGACCAATCGCCAAGGTACTCTGTGCCGATTATATGAAATCCATGCCCGCTCAAATCGATGTAAGAAATATCCGTAAGTTGATTGATTCCATGGCTATGGATATCAACGATGAGGTTAAAGGAAGAGTATTCAAGAATCGTATCAGAGAAATACTGAAGATAGAGTGAGACCATCTGTCCATTCATCACTTTCACTAATGAACCATCAACAACATCTCTGGTAGATTTATAGATAGATAAGCCTTTAAGGGATGAAAATCGCTAAAATAACAGGCCTTCTCTAACTCACTTTCGATCAAGCTTTTATTCATTACCTGAGTAGATAATGCTGCAGTATGCCAAATAGGTGCTATCCCCTCCCCCCCTTTCTCCTCAGTAAGACCAATTCATAATGAGCTGCACACAGGGTTTGTGAATATGTCACTTCCTCTCAGGTAATAGTAACAAATACTCTACCTCTCCCTGTTCTAGACTATCCCAGGAACAGAGGATCTAAAGCTGATTACCTACCGTTGGCTTACATTCAGAGTATGACTTTATATACTGAGCTACCGGCAAACATATTCTCTGCCACTAGTCAGCATTGTCATCACTGACAACACGGGAAAACCTAAAGTGGACGCCATTACCGGAGAGTTGATTGTAGAGAATGATGGCTGTGACGACTGATAAGCCATCATCGACTGGTCGCCGCCGATTGACCATTGGACAGCGGCCGCTGAGCTACTGATTGCCGATATCCGACCGTTACCGACCCTGGACCGAAAAGCTGCTCGAGACGTCGCAGCAACTCATCGGTGGGATTGACCCGCCACTCCTGCCCCAACTGTATATCAGCTGAGGCGAGTAGGTTCTGATATCTGAGCCTCACCCCTGTGGTTCCTCCCTGAAATGGCGCAAGAACCTGATGAAGTTTTGTACATATCTCAGCAGGTTCATCCTGATTGGCCTGCATATTGACGTTCAACACCCGTGCATAGTGGGAGCGGGCCTGCTCGAAAGTAAGCAGATTATCGGCACGGATGCTTAGTCCCCCGCGAAATTCGTCATAATTGAGCATACCGGAGACTACAAGAATTTTGTCTGCCGAGACCAATTCCCTGTGTTGTTCGTAGGCTTCATTGAACAGAGTGCATTCGATACGGCCGCTACGATCATCCAGCACCAGGGTACCCATACGACCACGCTGGGTCTGACGATGGCTAGCGGTAACCACCAGACCACTCACCACTACCGGAACCCCTCTGCGTCGATGCCCACCTGCTGGCGCATCATCGAGGCTCAGATTTCCAATGCGATTACTGCAGATATGACCCAACTCATCAATGTATCGGTCGATCGGATGGCCGGTGAGATAGAGTCCAAGCGTCTCTTTCTCCCCCTGAAGACGCTGCTCCTCCTCCCACTCATCTATATCTTTTGGAATAACCTGTGTGTGACTCGCTTCTGCCGGTTGTGGATCCCCTATACCAAACAGATCATTTTGACCTACCGCCTCCATGGCGTGGTGCTGCTCAGCCAATTTCAGCGCCAGTGGCAGTTGTAACATCAGGGTTGCCCGGTTCGCCCCCAAGCCATCAAGCGCACCGGCACGAATCAGCGATTCCAATACCCGGCGGTTGACCTTACGCAGATCGATACGTCGACAGAATCCAAAGATATCGTCAAACGATCCGTTTTGTTCCCGTTCCAGGATCACTGACTCGATTGCAGACTCTCCAACACCTTTGATTGCCCCCAAACCGTAGACCACGGTTTGATCATCAATCGCGGTGAATTTGTATTGGGAGAGATTGACTTGTGGCGCCTCCACCTTCAACTTCATACGACGGCACTCTTCGATCAATGGCACCACTTTGTCGGTGTTGTCCATATCAGCGGAGCAGACCGCAGCCATAAAGGCGGCTGGGTAGTGAGCCTTGAGCCACATGGTCTGATAGGAGACCAGGGCATAGGCTGCCGAGTGAGATTTATTGAAACCGTAACCGGCAAACTTTTCCATCAGGTCGAAGATATAGGTTGCGGTCTCCTCTTCAACACCGCGCTCCACTGCACCCTTTCTGAAAATCTCCCCCTGTTTGGCCATCTCCTCCGGTTTCTTTTTACCCATTGCACGTCGCAACAGATCTGCGCCACCAAGTGAGTATCCGGCAAGCACCTGAGCGATCTGCATGACCTGCTCCTGGTAGAGAATCACGCCGTAAGTGGGCTTGAGAATCGGTTCCAGATCAGGGTGGGGATAGGCGACTGCAGCGCGACCATGTTTACGATCGATAAAGTCATCCACCATGCCTGACTGCAATGGCCCCGGCCGGAACAGTGCAACCAAAGCAGTGATATCATCAAAGCAGTCGGGTTGAAGCTTTTTAATCAACTCCTTCATGCCTCGGGATTCCAACTGGAAAACCGCTGTTGTCTCTGCACTTTTTAAAAGCTTGAATGAAGCACTGTCATCCATTGGGATAAGGTTGATATCCACCGCTTCAAGATCTTGCTTGTCCCGTACGGCATTTACCGCCTTCAGTGCCCAATCAACGATGGTCAGGGTACGCAGGCCAAGAAAGTCGAATTTGACCAGCCCCACCTTCTCCACATCATCCTTATCGAACTGGGTAACCAGTCCCTCCCCATTTGCTTCACAATAGAGTGGCGTGAAATCGGTCAGCAGTCCGGGAGATATCACCACGCCACCAGCATGCTTGCCGGCATTGCGTGCGCAACCCTCAAGCTTTTTCGCCATATCGATGAGCTCACCCACCTCCTCATCAGACGCATAGGACTGCTTTAGGTCATCGCTCTCTTTCAGCGCCTTATCAAGGGTCATTCCGATCTCAAAGGGAATCATCTTCGCCACTCGATCGGTAAAACCATAGGGGTGACCCAGCACACGTCCCACATCCCGTACTACAGCCTTGGCCGCCATGGAGCCATAGGTAATGATCTGGGAAACCGAGTCCCTTCCATAGCGCCGCGCCACATAGTCGATAACCTGATCCCGCTTATCCATGCAGAAATCCACATCGAAGTCAGGCATGGAGACACGCTCTGGATTGAGAAATCTCTCAAATAGCAATTCGTGTTCAATGGGGTCAAGATCGGTAATCTTCAGAGCATAGGCAACCAGTGATCCGGCACCGGAACCACGTCCGGGGCCGACAGGGATATCATTATCCTTTGCCCACTGGATGAAGTCGGCAACGATCAAAAAGTAGCCGGGAAAACCCATGCTATTGATGACATCCAGCTCTATCTGTAAGCGCTCATCATAAACCTTGCGCTGCTCTGAAAAATCAGAGGATTCAATATCGAATATATGCTTCAGGCGCCAGTCGAGCCCTTTGCGGGACTCCTCCTCCAGAAAGGCAGCAATTGTCATGCCCTCAGGAATAGGGAAATCGGGTAGAAAGTTCTTACCCAAGGTCAACTCGATGGTGCAACGCTTAGCGATCTCCACGCTATTTTGCAGTGCTTCAGGGATATCTGAAAACAGCGCCTGCATCTCTTGCGGGGTTCGTAGATACTGCTGGTCGCTATAGTTCTTCGGCCGTCTCGGATCGTCAATGGTCCGTCCCTCATGGATACAGACCCGTACCTCATGGGCATCGAAGTCACCCTGTCTGATAAAGTGGGTATCGTTGGTGGCGACCACAGGCACACCAAAGTCTGTAGCAAGCGCCACACTCTCATGCAGACAACGCTCCTCATCAGGCCGGCCGGTACGGTGCAACTCCAGATAGTAGCGATCTCCAAACAGTTCCAGCCACTCTTTAAGCAGCGTCTCTGCCAAAGCCCGGTTGTCAGCCAACAGCGCTCGACCTACGTCCCCATAACGTCCTGCAGAGAGTGCAATCAACCCTTCAGCACTACCGGTCAACCACTCTTTTTCCATCAGTGGACGTCCCAGATGCTGCCCCTCCCGATAACTGCGGGAGACCAGCCGGGTCAGATTCTTGTAGCCCGCCTGGTTCTGCACCAGCAACACCAGTCGATGGGGAGCATTAACATCCTCAGGATTGCGAATCCAGGCATCCACACCTGCAATCGGCTTTATCCCGGCAGCCAGCGCCGCCTGGTAGAAACGAACCAGAGCAAAGAGATTGGATTGATCAGTAAGTGCCACCGCAGGCATACCAGCGTCTGCCACCTGCTTGACAAGTGGTTTAACCCTCACCAGGCCGTCGACCAGCGAATATTCAGAATGAACGCGAAGATGTACGAAACTCGCTGACATGTCTCACCAAAGATTTGTCGATGACACAGATGCTGCTGCGATTATCACAATCAGCAGCGATTTATCACCTGGATTCGGACTCGCTATTCTAACCTGAATCGGACTCAAAATATGAGTCTGTATTGACAGATTTTCAATTTCAAATTTGAGCCACTACATAGTGCGCAGGATGTAGTGGCTCAAAATACCTGGATATCATTCCCCATAGGTTCAATAACTTATCTTCACCACACAGAAAAGCACGACGAACACAGTGATAACAGGAGTCTCATCTAATCAAATTTTTACAGCACAGAATCTATTTCGTCCCTGGCGTTTCGCCTCGTATAGAGCCTCGTCTGCTGCTTTGAGAAGAACTTTACCTGCAATTCTGTGATTTGGAACAGTGCAGGCGATTCCGATAGAACAACTGATTGGAGAACTTCCTTCTCCCCAGCTGGGTGAAATCTCTGAGATGGCCTGTAGCAGAGATTGTGCAATGGCCGATGACGTTTTCTCATCCGTGTCCGGCAGCAGGATCAGGAACTCTTCCCCGCCAAACCTCACAACAGTATCGGTGACCCGTTGCACTTTTTGTCTAAGCACTGAAGAGCTCTCCTTCAGACAAATATCACCTGACAAATGTCCATACTTGTCATTGATTGATTTGAAATGATCGAGATCGATCATCAGCAGACTCAAGGGTATCTGCAGGCGACTGCATCGCGACCACTCTTCAATAAAGTGTCCATTAAAGTACATACGATTGTAAAGCCCGGTGAGTGGGTCAGTGATACTGAGTTTTTCCAACTCTAGCGCACGATCTTCAGCTTCTTTTTTACTCCTGATTGCAGCCCAATAGTCTCTTCTTGAAACACGCGCAGCCTCAATCACATAGATCGTAGAAAAGAAGGCCAACACGGCAAGTAAATGATCTTCCTCTCCAAAAAAGAACAGCCCGATGGTTATGGTAGGAACGTAGATCAATAATGGGTAGATAGTGCTGGTGAAAAAAGAGATGCTGAGAATTGCCGTACCACCAAGAGCAAACGCTGCAAGGATAACCATATAAGGGTAATGTAACTCTTTGTATAGACTGCCATAAATGACCCAAGCAGACATCACCCCCCAGTGGAGGGCGCTGAATAGAATCATCCCAACAAGTATGCGGTACCTTTGCCTGGGGTTAGCTGAAGGGTCTGCTCTGAAAAGTATGTAGTGAATACCGCGGGCTACAGCGGTTGCGCCAAACAGAAGGGTGTTTGCGTAGAAGAACAGTGGGGTGCCCTCGTCGATCCCAACCCATAATGCAGAGATCACCCAAACCCCCAGGTAGATAACTATGCCGCCACGGGCACGAAGGGTCAGGTCTTTGTATGCCTGTAGCTGTAAACTGGTAGGATCCTGCATATAGTCGAAACCCTGAGGATGGTAGGCGCTTCGCTCCTCCATGCACTTTTACTGGAGCGTTTCAGCAAACTAATCGCAATCGCGGCACTATAGATCGATTGCAGGGTTCGTATGAGTTTGCATCTCATATGGTATTAAGGAACATCTGAATAAGTCCAGACCGAACAGAGTGTCGACCAAAATGGTCCGATTCGAGGTGCAGGCCGATGGTAATAGCCCGCTACTGCGAGGTTCTTTAACGCCGAAATGGCACATTCTGGCAGCAAGATTTCGGTTCACAACTTTTTCAGTGTTTCCTCAAGTATGGACTATTTATAGAGCTGTGCAAATTTTCACTTATGCGAATACAACAGCTACTACCAGGGCCTGTTAACACTTATCCAGATCCCAAGGGCAATCAATAGACAATCATAACTGTCACTTATAGCGAATCAGTCAATTGAGATGTTATAGTGATGCAATGAATAACCTCTTAAAGAGCCTATAATCAATTCCAGATCGAGTGTTTGTTGAGATAAATGGCTCTGGTTCAAGATACAAAGTGCACTAAATAGTCCACTATTAAAAAGCTTTTTAACGAACAACCAAAGGGTACCCACTAAATCGCTTTCAAGAAGTTTTCTAGCAGCAATTACCAACCGGCATTATTAAGGGCACCTCTATTAATTATTGAAGCAACGGAAATAAATCTGTCCGCTGGATCTTTATTTATTTCAGAACAATAATACTTACATAAAACGATAGAATCTCAGGAGAAATTTGAACAATTTAAATATCTCTAATCTGAAAAAATTAGTTTAAAAAAGTTGAGGTAGTCGTATCATTTTTTTTTGCGCTTTCGCTAGTCTCTCCAGTTACTTTTTGCCAGTTACCTGGGCACCCTCTGCATTCGCTTCCCGTTCAACCCGATTCTTCCCCTTCAGTTTCGCTTGATAGAGTGCTTGATCAGCACTATGAATGAAGCCGGAGAGGTTCTGTTGACCATCCCAAATGGCCACGCCAATGCTTGCAGTGACCTGATACTCGGGCACTTTACTACTCTCAAATGAAGCGATAGATTCAATCAGACGTTGAGCAATTTTCACAGCATCATCAATATGGGTTTCCGGTAAAGCAACAATGAACTCCTCTCCCCCATATCGACCCGCGAAATCACTGCTACGCACTAACTCGCGGATTATTGAAGCAACTCCCTGAAGTACCTCATCACCTGCCAGATGACCAAACTTGTCATTTATCGCTTTGAAGTCATCGAGATCACACATCATTAAACTGAGGTTTGAACCTGCACGTTGGGCTCGTTGCATCTCCGGTTGCAAACGCTCATTAAAAAAACGGTGATTGTAGAGGGCTGTCAGACCATCCCGTTCAGAACGTGCCTTGTAAAACTCTTTCAGCTGATGAATCTCCAGGGTTTGCTGATCAACCAGCCTGTGCAACCTTCGTGATCCATAGATGATCCCCAGGTAGAGAAGTATCTCTATCACAACGAATCCGACTACTCCATAGATAAGGTTCAGCTGTAGCTGCCGTTTAAACGCAATGAACTCATCTGAAACATCCATCAACATCACCACCATGCCACCTTGCTTCCTGTTTATGCTAGCGTTGGCTTGGTAATCATAGAGCGGAAAGTGTGTTATGGCATACACCCGTCCTTTGTGACTGATATTAAAAGTGCGAAGTTCTGACTTGTAGGGCATCAACTCTTCACAGTTTTCAACTATCGCTGCAACAATAGGATTCGAGATAGCTTCGACATAGCAGGAAGACTCGTTCGACAATTTAACGATACGTTTTTTAATCGACTCAGGCCACATTGCTGAGTGAACCAATGGTTCATTCAGCAACACCATCGTTTCCACGCCGGTCTGTCGGTTAATCTTCTCCAAAACAGTTTGATAGGAAGTACCAACCTCCAACACACCAATCAGATTTTTCTCCTCACCTTTTTGTTCTGACCAAACCGGCGTTACCCCACGCAATCCCGCGTAGACTCTGCCCACTTCAAAGCCAATTTTGGTTTCCTGGTCACGGTAACTGTCAACAATGATATGTCGTATCTCATCCATTCGATCACCAAATTTCTGTGGTTGGTGAACACGTAGAAAACTCAGAGATCCCGGTCCCAGATGGAATTGAAGTTGCCTGGCATCATACTGCTCCATCATTGGTAACCAGCTGGGAGAGATAACCCGGTAGAGTTCACCCCTGACCTCCGCAGCTCGCAGCCCACCCGCACCGCCCCCCTCTTCGGAGACAGCCTCTTTGCCTGCCAGAAACAGCTGCTGGATCTGTTTCTGATTTGAGACATAGGTTGCGAGCTGCAACATACTCTCATAGACCAAATCGAGAGTTAGATCGTAGGAGTGTTTGAGATTTTCGCCATTGCGGCTCAGACTGAGGTTGAGCGCGCGTTGACTGGCATAGTAGTTGATACCGACAAATATCAAATCACTGATAAAAATCAGTAGTGTCAAAAACTGGAAAAGTTGCCGACTCTTCATCCGCTATTCCAACTATCCGCCCTACATCCAGAGCCACTGCACCTCAACTGCCTGTTTCAGCAGGACCCCCACTTATGCAGAGATCTTGTGGCGATAGATTGGAATCAGTTTACACACACCTTAAACAACTGATCCAGGTTTAACCGTCCATTAACTGACCGATATCAAACACCGTATAAATAGCTCAACCACTGAAGATAAAATACCCTTCTCTATTAACGTTAACAGACCCTGGCACAAAGGATCATTGATCACTCCAATGTTACCCCTGCATAGGCAATTCCTGCCAAATGTGCCATTTCGCGATCGAAAGTAGTGAGATCATCTAAACAGAATCCACTGAGATGATCATGACCACAAGCACGGGCCATCACCTGCATCAACTCAGTTGAAGCACGAAAAAAGTTATTTAACTGTTCAGCGCCCTTCTCAATTTTCAGACGTTGTCTCAATTCCGCTTTCTGGGTAGCGATACCCACCGGACAATTGTTGGTGTGGCAGGCTCGCATGCCCAGACAACCTATCGCCTGAAGCGCTGAATTGGAGAGTGCAATAGCATCGGCACCTAAGGCAAGTGCCTTGATAAAGTCTGCAGGTAATCTTAGACCGCCAGTGATTATCAGAGAGACATCATCTCTCTCTTTGCTATCCAGATAGCGGCGAGCACGAGCCAATGCCGGAATAGTAGGCACAGAAATATTATCCCGAAAGATTAATGGTGCAGCACCGGTGCCTCCACCTCGCCCATCCAATATGATGTAATCGACACCTATGCTCAAAGCGGCTTCGATATCCCTTTCAATGTGCTGTGCTGAGAGTTTGACCCCAATCGGTATACCCTCTGTTGCTTCACGCACGGCATCTGCAAAACGTCTGAAATCATCGATCTGTTCCCAATCGGGAAACCTGGAGGGTGAAATGGCCGACTCCCCCTCCTCAAGCCCTCGTACCTCTGCAATACGCCCATTAACCTTATCACCCGGCAGATGTCCTCCGGTACCGGTCTTAGCACCCTGACCACACTTAAAGTGGAAGGCCTGACTCCGTTGCACCTTGTCCATGGAAAAGCCAAATCGGGCCGATGCCAATTCGTAGAGATAACGACTGTTGGCCGCCTGCTCATCAGCTAACATCCCGCCTTCCCCTGAACAGATGCCGGTACCAGCCAGCTCGGCTCCCTTGGCCAGGGCCACCTTGGCCTCTTCTGAAAGCGCTCCGAAACTCATATCAGAAACAAACAGGGGACAATCCAATTGCAGCGGTTTTTTAGCTTTTGGACCGATCACAACCTCTGTACCTACCGGATGATCGTCTAGCAGTGGCAGCCGATGTAACTGCCCAGTCAGCAGTTGTATCTGCTCCCATTTCGGCAACTCATCCCGAGGTACACCCATGGCGCCGACGCGTCCGTGGTGTCCCACCTTTGACAGGCCATGCTCAGCCAGATGCTGGATATACTTATAGTGTGGCTCTTCTGCACCACCATGGAGATCCTTATACAATCCCTGATACTTGGATCGATTATAGGGTTGTGGGTTTTGTTCAGACCAAGCCTTTATTTCATCTTCGTCTACCCAGACCTGGCCTGCTTCAACCCAGGCGTGAAAGCGATGCAGCTTCTCTGCAGGATTGTAGGAACTGACTCCAGTTTTATAACCATAATCCCAATCGTGCAGGCCACAGATAATATCCTCACCCTGAATTCGACCATCAGCCATCAGAGCCCCGCGATGAGCACAACGACCATATAGAACAGATACCTGCTCCTGGTCGGGCCAACGAATAACAACCAGATCCACATCTGCGACAAGTGCATAAGTCGGTTTATGCGGTTCAAGTTCTGACCAGGAAAGAATGGCGTTTTTTTTCATTGAGTCTTCCTCAGTTCTTTTTTTGCCGTTGTTGAAAAAATTGCATGCACCACCATCGACAAGATCATTATGTCGTTATTTTGGACATCTTTTTTTGAGTGCAGATTATGTAAAGACTAGCTTAAATCAGATCAGTCAGTTCACTTCAGCAAATATGGATATGCCGGTGCTGTCAGGTTAACCCTCCTTTGCTTCAGAAGTAGCTCTAATGCCCCTCTTCCTTGGTGGTGTATAGACTAGTGTGGTGCGTCATATAAACCCTGTATTTAGAAAGCCGCTCAAGCCGTGAGTGCAAGGCGCAGCCCGCAGGTAATGGTTGTTCCTTTACCAAGGGGTGCAACGCCGCAATCGCGGCTTGAGTGGCTTCCCGCAGCGCGAGGCAGGTGATTTAAACGCAAACTGAGATTGGCCTTGTCTAAATATAGGGTTTATATGACGCACCACACTTCAGACAGATAGATACTTGACGTGAAGGGATTCACTAATGCTGCGAGCGCATGGATGCTCAGTAGCGGTCGATGTTGAACACACGCTTCAAGCACTGCTCCCAGTTCATGGCCTGGTGATGGTTTTCGCTCTTTAGCGGAGGAGTTGAATACTGCCTATTTGTTAAACATAAGGCGTATGAATTGTCTGCACCTTTATTGAATCGTCTCTCGCGGGGTTATCGCTTAGACTTTTTTCAACGCATGCAGGATGGCAGGATAATCATAATCTTCGACGCACTGAGTCAGATTCTTATTGAGATCATGATCATATTCATCCACCTGTTTGATGACATAGTAGATACGTTGAATCTCCAGGCTCTCAACTGCCTCTTGTAAATCAAAGCGAAGCTCATCCGGCAGTTTTGATAACATCTCCGGAGTTAAAGCACGCCGCTGCTGTTTGGCTTCGACCAGTTCATCATGCAGGAAGCGTATCTCCAGATGCTTCGACAGTTGAGCGTAAATTTCATCGGGATGGTAAGGTTTGCCGATAAAGTCGTCAACGCCGGCTTCGAGCATCTGTTCGCGCTGCTCCTTGAAAGCCGAAGCCGTCACAGCAATGATCTTAACCTCATCACCGTTGGGCAGACTGCGGATTTGTCGAGTTGCTTGCTCTCCATCCATCACAGGCATGCGCCTGTCCATAAAAATCAGGTGTGGTTGCCAACTTTGGTATAGCTCCACGGCCTGTTTGCCGTTTTCAGCGACCTTGTCCTGGAGCCCCGCGTGATGTAACAGGCTACTTAACAGTAGCTGGTTATCAATCTGATCCTCGACAATAAGGATACGATATTCTGGTTGTCCGGGAGCAATACCCACAACTCTATTAGCAACTTGTTGCTCAGCTTGGGTGATATCTGTCTCCATGGCATCGGTCAGGGGCAGGTCGATTGTAAATACCGAGCCTTTGCCTGGCGTACTCTGAAGTTCGATGCTGCCATTCATCATCTGCACAAATTGGCGTGATATTGTCAGTCCCAGCCCTGTCCCCTTACGATCCCCTTTTTCACCTATCTGCACAAAGGGGTCGAAGATACGTTTTTGATCCTCCACTGCAATGCCTGGACCCGAGTCCTCAACCACGATTATCAGATGTGAGTGTTTGTTCTGCCTGGATCCAAGTATTAAGTTCACACCACCTTGATCGGTATACTTGATAGCGTTTCCTATCAAGTTGATAAGTACTTGACGCAGTCGAGACTCGTCGCCGACGATGTAACGTGGAAACTGAGAAGATTGATCGATAACCAGTTCCAGTCCTTTATCCCTGGCGCGCATCTGCATAAGTTCTATGACATCGAGCACCATGCCACCCAGATCAAAAGGAGCATTGCCAAGCTTTATACCACCAGCCTCGATCTTGGCCATTTCCAGAACATCATTTATCAGTGTCAGAAGATGCTCACCACTGCGATTGATGATATTGACGTTGTTCCTCTGCCCCTCCGGCAGCTGGGGATCTTCACGAATAATGCTGGAGAATCCAAGTATGGCATTGAGTGGCGTGCGCAGTTCATGACTCATATTGGCCAGAAATGCGCTTTTAGCCTTGTTTGCAGCCTCAGCTGCATCGCGTGAAATACTTAACTCCTCTGTGCGCTGTTTGACGGTATCTTCCAGCTGAGCGTGGTAGCGCCTGAGCTCATCCTCTGCCCGCAGACGTTCGATCTGTCGCCACATACCCTCCATCAGCAGACTTAGCTGTTGCTCATCACTTGCGCTATAGTCCTCATCCTTGTTACCGACACCAGCCAGTAAAACGATTTTATCGCCGACGATCACCGGCAGATTCATGTGACGAATCAGTTTTATGTGACCTTCAGGCGTACCCCTCTTCCATGGATTTGGCCCGCCGTAGTCATTAGTGATAATAGGGCGATGCTGGCGTACAGCTTCGCCCCATAAGCCGGAGGTTTCTACAGGAAAGATCATCGGCATGTCCGGTATACTGCACTCATCCATCGCCTCCTGAGACCAGAACTGTACGTTAAGAATGGTTTCATTTTCATTCATCAAACCCAGATAACCCAACTTACTGCGGGTCAGACGGATCGCCGCCTCGTAGGTAAATCGCATCAGCTCATCCTCACTCGCATCGGTCATCTGATTTAAGTGAAGTAGTGCCTGCATCCGCTCTGCGTTGAGCTTGAGTGTCTCCTCTGCCTCCCGCTGTATGGTGATATCGAAAAGGGTACCGTCGAGGTAGAGTAAATTTCCATCATCGGAAAAAATACCTCGTCCCTGTTCATGCACCCATCGCAGGCCGCCGTCCTGTGCGATCAGGCGATAGTCCAATTCGTAGCGACCCTGCTTAGTCAGGCGACGAGTTATTCTATCTGCAACACGCTGGAGGTCATCTGGATGAATGATGCTGGCGAAGGTGCGAACCCGATTATTCAGAAAATCATCGGCGGGATAGCCGGTGATCCGTTCGATTCCTGCACTGATAAACTCCATGGTCCAGTCAGGATCGTTGGCGCATCGGTAGATGGCGCCGGGACTGTTGTCGAGGATATTTGCGAGTCGCAGCTGGCTTTCGCGCAAGGCCACTTCCGCCAACTTACGTTCGGTAATGTCATTGAAATAGCCTTGGTAGTGCGTGACCTCTCCATGCGCATCACGCCGCACAACAATAAAGTCGTAGACCCAGCGGCTATCGCCGCTTGAGGTAAGCACTCTAAACTCCAGTGAGAAGTGAGGTTCACCCGCTTTGCTGTGAGCTTCAACCTCCTGCTTGACCTTCTCGATATCGTCCGGATGTATGAGCTCAACGGCAAGCGCTCGCTCGCGCATTATTTTCACAGGATCATAACCCAGCTGATCCTGTATGTTTGGCGAGACATACTCCAGAGGCCATCCCTCTTCGGCACTTAGCAGATAGGCCATGTTTGGTCCGGCGATGAATAACTCACGCTCTTTTTTTAGAGCTTCCTCTGTCAGTTCCCGTTGGGTCACCTCCATCTGTAGCTGCCTGTTGGCCATCATCAGCTCTTCGGTCCGCGCGTTGACCTCCTGCTCTAAACCTTCAGTCAGCTGTTTCACGCGCAGGTGGATACTGACCCGGGCCAACATCTCTTCTGGCTGAAATGGCTTGGTGATGAAATCCACCCCACCTGCTTTAAACCCTTTTACTTTGTCACGCTGATCTTCCAGGGCGCTGAGGAAAACTATGGGTATAGAAGCGGTTCTTTGATCGGCCTTGAGCCGACGACAGACTTCGTAACCATCCAGCCCCGGCATCTTGATATCCAGCAAAATAAGATCGGGCAGCGTCGACTGGACGAACTCCAAAGCCAGCTCACCGTCGGAGGCAGGATAAACCGCATAGCCATGTTCGACGAGCAGGTTCATCAATAATCGAAGATTTGCACTGCTGTCATCAACAGCTAATATCTTGTTGAATTTATCAGGGTTCATTGGTTTTCCCTGTCTTGTTCTTCGTCTGTGGCTCTGTCTTGAGTGAGCGGATCAGCTGTAAAATTCTGCTGAATTGAAGTTCCTTGACGACTGGAGATAAAGCGTCTGCGAGGGATGGCTTAAGCGTGCGTATCTCTTCAATCGAGCGGTCTACCGCATCCAGATCGATCCTTGAAAGTCCCAGCTCAAAACTGCTCAGCAGTTCATTGGGCAAGGTAGATAACTGTTTCGCATCCAATCGCAAACCAGCTGTGGGCGCTTTATCATCAGCATAGATGAATCTAACGCCCAGGTTATGGCTCAGGGTGTCAAGAATATCGGCAATGGTATAAGGCTTGCGGATGAAATCATCACAGCCTGCCGCAAGAATCTCCTTACGCTCCTCCTCCAGCGCATGGGCCGTGAGGGCAACAATATAAGTTTGCTCGCTGCTATCGCTTGCCTTGATATTTCGGGTAGCTTGCAATCCATCCATCACCGGCATACGGATATCCATGAAGATTAGATGAGGATGCCACTCCTGAAACAACTCAATCGCTTCCTGACCATTAACGGCTTCCCTCAAATCGAAACCCAGAGGATCAAGCAATTGGCGTAGCAGTAATCGGTTCTCCATCTGGTCCTCGACAATAAGGATGCGATAGACAGGCTGCCCGTCGGCAACTCCCAGGACCCGGCCACGCGCCGTTGCTGCTGGAGTCGTCGCGGAAGGAATCACAGTCACCGGTATCTCGAAATGAAACAGCGCTCCCTTACCCAATTCGCTCTCGATATTAATCTCTCCCTTCATCAGATCGACATACTGTTTGCATATGGCCAGCCCCAAGCCGGTTCCTGCCTCTGCCGGTGGCCTGTCCCCCAACTGAACGAAAGGTGAGAATATGCGCTCCTGATCATCTGGCCTGATACCGGTACCGGAATCCTCCACCTCGAATCGAAGCAACGCCTGTTCCGCACTCTCCTGGCTAACCAGCAAGGCATTGAGTGAGACGCTGCCGCGACTGGTGTATTTGATCGCATTGCCGATCAGGTTGATTAAAACCTGCCTCAGCTTAGCCCCATCGACGGAAATGTTGCGCGGAAGGTCGGCAGACTGCTGCAAAATAAAATCGAGACTCTTCTCAGCAGCACGTACATACATTAACGATTTCAGTTCCAGCAAGAGTTGATGCAGATCGAGATGAGACTCCTCCAGTACCGTTCTACCGCTCTCGATCTTGGAGATATCCAACACATTGTTGATCAGATCCAGAAGGTGCTCACCGCTGTGGATGATGATATCCAGATTCTTCAGCTGCTCGCTGCTGACGTCCGGGGCGTTCTTCATCAGTTGAGAGAAGCCCAGCACCGCGTTCAGGGGGGTACGCAGCTCATGGCTCATATTGGCCAGAAATACGCTCTTGGCCTTGTTCGCGGCCTCGGCGACATCACGGGCTTTGATAAGCTCCGATGTACGCTCCTCAACCAGCTCGGAGAGGTGATCTCGATGTTGTTGCAGCTCACTCTCCCGTTGTGCCAGGGTATTCAGCATGGAGTCGAAGGCATTGCCGAGCTTGGCCGCCTCATCCTCTCCTTCAAGGCGAACCCTCACCTCACGCTCGCCTCCCTGGATGGCATCGGCCACTGTCTGAATTGCATAGAGGCGGCGTGTCACCCGCCAACCCATGATTGCAACCGCCAGGGATCCGATAACAACGGCCACTGCACCATGAAGGATGCTGCTCTGGGTAATCTCCTGCAGGCGCCTCATGGTGGTCTCTCCGCTAAGACCGACCCGTACCCAGCCGATTTCACGACCTGCAAGCACCACCGGAGTGATGACATCCACCAACTCCGTTGTATGGCTGATTATGCGGGCACCCGACAGACTATCACCCGTCTCCTGGAAGTCCTGCAGGTACTTACCCACCAGCGAGGTGTCGCTGTGAGCCAGCACTTGCCTCTGGGGAGCCAGGATCATGGCAAACATGAGATCGGGATAGCGGCTCTGGGCGTCGATGATCTCCTGCAGACCCGAATAGTCTCGCGCCGCCAGCCAACCGGAGGAGGTGGTAGCAATATTATTGGCCAGGGCGGTAGCGTGCTCTGTATGGCGATCGAGCAACATCTGCTGTTCCCGATCGGTGAGATAGATGACGAACAGCGCCATAGTGATCGATATGAACAGCGCCACGCCAAGGATAAGCTGTCCGCGCAGAGTGCTGAAAACCTGCGCCAGGGAGTGCTTGATCAGATTCATTTTTGTTCCACAGGACGCACCTTCTCCTCGAAAACGGCAACATAGTCTCGTACCTTGTTGTAACTGGCGTCGTCAGCTGCGTGAAAGCGGGCAGTCTCCATGGCATTGAGGATATCCCTTCCATCTGGGGTTTCATCGAGACCAAGCAACAGGGCTTGTACCCTATCCCTCAGTGCTGCGGGAATATCGTCCCTCACCATGATCGAATTGTTCATCAGAGGGGGGGTCTCCCAGATCAATTTAAGCTGTGCGGCCTCAGCGGGGTGGTCTTTCTGGAACAGGCGCCACGGCGGTGGCCAAGTGGCGCCGGCGGCGGATTTCCCCAGGTAGGCGTTCATAATCGACGACTCCTGGGAGCCCACGTAGACGTTTGTGATCTCCTGATTGATATCGAGCCCCTGCTGGTAGAGAAAATATTGGGGCATGATGCAGGCCGCCAACGCCGTGTGGGAGGGATAGCTGACCACTTTACCCTTGAGTTCGGAGGGAGACTGGATGCCGCTATCCTTGCGTACGATGAAGATACCCTTGAAGTCATTGGCATCTCCTGCCATGGCGATCACTTTATACCCCTTCTTGATGGCCTCCAGTGTTTGCCACGGATTGGGCAGGAGGAACTCAGGGGTACGGGCACGAAATTTCCGCTCATAGGCCTGGTAATCACGCGATGCCTCGAGAACAAAACCGGCTTCAGGAATCTCAGCATTCAGATATTCTATGAGAGGGTGGTAGGCCTCGGCCAACTTCTTCGGGTTGTGCAGTGGGTGGATAGCGAGGTGATAGAGAGGTTTGGCGTTATCAGTAGGACCAGCGCCATATTCCGGACTGGAGGGAGGTGGTGCAGAAGTGTCACATGCGACAGCCGTCAGCATCACCAGCAGTAGGGCCGTAATTAAATATAGAACTCTCATGCCTGACCTCGAACCAATTGATGGTGTCCGGTGTGTGAGGAAATATCCAAGTCGCCAGAGATGTTGGGAAGTGAGGGTTTCGTTTTTATCTCTTTGCGCACAAATCCCCTCGAATGGATGCAGGCCAGTTTCCAGGTCGATATTTCCATGCCCATCAATACACGGATGCAGGACACCCCGCTCGAGGTCTGCCCCGGTGAATCGTCCCCTCCATGGGAGCTGCTTTGCAGGTTTTGCTCCTGTTAAAAGCCTCATAGGATTGCTCCTTTACGCTGCGCATGGCAACGTCAGGTGAGTATCCTTACTTGCTGATTCCAGGGATGTTATCACCAATGGCAAAGCGCCTTGATCTAACCCCTTCCGCTTTTTGGAAGGTCATGGGCGAAGGGAAGGAAGATACCCATCCCAGCCCCATCAGGCTGCTTTGTTGGCATTGAGCGGCGCGCTGATGACTCCCCTTAAACGGAAAAAAGAACTGCCGCCGTTTCAGCTCATCATTTTGTGCCGACGAGTTAACTAAATTATAGCCTGTTTTCCCAGCTCATCACCTTGCTGCCAACCTAGACAAATCAGTTTAATCAGGACAGGCATCAGTTTAATCAGGACAGGCATCATTTGAAGGAAGAAAACAGAATCCCCAGCTTCCATTTGTTTCTATTGGTATAAAATTATCACCACAATCGACTGAACCAGGAGGTTCAGCCGTTTATCATCTTCTAATTGAGTGATCTAGATTTGAATTTCCCGAATAAGGATCGAGAAGCATCCTACCAATGCGCTTTGATTGGCATAAATGACCCAGGTTGGGTTTAAAAGATATCAGGTGGGTGATGTCTGATAGATCTGCAACGAAAACCCACTCGCACAGAACCACTTTCTTCCTCTACCTATGGCTTGTGTGAACTGCTTAATCCCTTCCCTTGTTCCTATCACTGTGTTGTAGTTTTTGCCATAGT
>NZ_JBSYOQ010000042.1:0-133478 GCF_058244645.1 Candidatus Thiodiazotropha sp. AKAK3 | reverse complement strand
AATCCCTCTCTCTCCGCCAAATAAAAAAAGGCCCCAATCGGGGCCTTTTTTTATTTGGCGGAGAGAGAGGATTTGATTCGAACCCTTCGTTCGAAAGGAACGCAGTGACGCAGACGCCGCAGCGCAGCGCAGGCGCCCCGCAAGGGGTGAGCGAAGCGAGTCACAAGGCGCGCAGCGACGCAGGACGCCGCAGCGTAGCGTAGGCGCCCCGCAGGGGCGAGCCGAAGGCGAGTCAATCCCGACAACCAGCACACTCCTAAGCCAAGGAGACCCTCGGCCCTTTTTTTATGGCGGAGAGAGAGGATTGATTCGAACCCTTCGTTCGAAAGGAACGCAGTGACGCAGACGCCGCAGCGCAGCGTAGGCGCCCCGTAGGGGTGAGCGAAGCGAATCAATCCCGACAACCAGCACACTCCCAAACCAAGCAGACCCTTTCTCGTTCCCACGCTCCAGCGCTGGGAGTGCATACGGTACGAGGTACAGGCTTCAGATATACACATTTCCATACAAAGCGCGCCAACAAGCAGAAATACGAATTCTGTTGAATTGTTCAAGCTGCCCCATAAACGTACAATGTCTAAAAAGCTGTTACTGACATCATTCGAGTCAACCCATCAAAATGAAATCCTGTGAAATCGCCTATTAAAGCCCTGCTGTTAGATATGGACGGCATCCTTTATCACGGCGAGAAGGCGATCCCAGAAGCCCTGCAATTTATGTCTGAGGTAAGAGATATGCCTCATGCCTTCATAACCAATAACCCTATCCTGCCTCCTGCCAGGGTCGCAGATCGTCTCGAGCAAATGGGGTTTGCCAGGCCAGCTGAGCAACAGATCGTCACCTCAGCTGAGGCAACGGCCCTCTGGCTAGCCAAGGAAAAACCTGGTTTTCGATACTATGCAGTAGGTGCTGAAGGTCTCCACCTGGCACTTCAGCTTCATGGGCATGAAGACCAGACAGAAGCTGAATTTGTTATCATTGGTGAAGGCGCAGGCATCGACTATGAGACGATTACCATCGGTATCAACCTGATCCTGAAGCGGGGCGCCCGACTGGTCTGTACCAATCCGGATCAGAGTGTTGATGCCAATGTGGATGGTCATCACCAGATACTACCTGGAGGTGGCGCTTTAGTAGCCCCCTTTGCGCTTGCCACAGGAAAAACTCCGCTATTCATCGGAAAGCCACAACCCTTACTCTATGAAATGGCGGCAGAACGTGTAGGCGTAACATTGGAAGAGTGCCTGATGGTCGGTGACAGGCCCGATACTGACATCGCCGGCGCCAGCAGGCTCGGTATGAAAACTGTGTTGGTGCGAAGCGGACGGTTTGCGCCGGGGGAAGCCTATCCCGAAGAGCTGCCTAAACCAGACTGGGACCTGGACTCCCTGACTGAATTGGGCTCGATTTTGTTAACAGGCCCTAGTGATTAAGGAGAACTGAGATGATCTTTTCCGAGGCCAAACAGCCTTACTACCTCTCCAGAGCCGATGTGAACCATCCTCTGGCCAGCTTTTCCAAACTAGGGTTTGAATTGGATGGTGCGGTTTGGCCCTCTGTCGAGCACTACTATCAGGGCATGAAGTTTGAACAGGCTGAACAACGTGAAGCGATCAGATCCGCCGATCACCCGAATCAGGCGCAAAAAATAGCTGCTGCCCATAAGCGGCAGATCCGCAAAGATTGGAAGCAAGTGCGGGAAGTGATGATGACCCGTGCCATTTATACTAAATGTAAGACCCATCAGGAGGTTGCTGCAAAGCTGCTGGAAACCGGTGAGCGGAAGATCACCGAAACCAGTCAGTATGACTACTACTGGGGATGTGGTAGAGATGGGCTGGGTCACAACACCTTCGGTAAGGTGTTGATGGCGGTTCGAGAGAAAATTCGCGAAGAGCAGAGTTAATTTATATGAAGCACTACACTAGCATCTGTGGCAGTATCTCTTCCAGCCAGGCATCGATACGCTGTTCTGTTAACAGATGCTGCAGATGTTGATCCAATACCAGACCGACAAAACGTCCATCAACGACTGACATGGAGTGGTTGAACTCAAAACCCTCGACTCCACATCCACCAATCATCTGTGCACCCGCCTTCTCCATAATGCGGTAGAGGCGCATCAATCCATCGACGAAATGGTCAGGGTAACTCTCCTGGTCACCTAACCCGTAGAGTGCAATCTGTTTGCCACTCAAGTCTACCTGTTTGATCAGTGTCAGAAATTCTAACCAGCTCTCCTCTTCGTTCCCGCTCGCCTTGCCAGGAAGTTTCCCATCGCTATAGGTTGGCGTGCCGAGAATAAGCTTGTCATAGGCGAGAAACTGATCCTTGTCGATGCGGTTGACGTTAATCGGTTTTGCAGCTGGATCACCCTCCCGGCATGAGTTTATCTTGCGGGCGATCTTTTTTGCTATGAGACGGGTTGTACCCGATTCAGTGCCGAAGAAGATTCCGATTTTATGCATGTTGAAAATTCCATCAATGTTTTGTCTCAATTGCAATTGGGTAAGGCAATTTCCAAGCCAGAAAAAATATCTATCTCTTCACTAGTTGATGAATTCGTTATCTATCGCACTCTGACGCCAGTGTCCACTGGATGGAGGTCACTGTCAGTCACATAGAAACAGTACAAAACATCGATTTAAAACCTTTCAAAATCGACAATGAAGGCTTTCCGACTGTTATAAATGTGACAAGCCATATAAATATTTCTTTAAATTCAGTCACTAAAGTACTGGTATATCCCTTGCTTGAATCTGATGAATCTATCTGTTCATGGGGTTTCCTGGGTATGAATCTTCAAATAGAGCGCAACTATGTCGAGTTGATGGTCAATGAGTTTCCTGACTTGTCTCTGTTGAGCGAACAACTCAAATTCGGCAACCGGGCAGAAGTCCCATTCCAGCGACTTTCATCCCAGCAGTTGGGTTATCTGCGCAATCTCTATGAAGATGCAGGGCCGGGGATGGCAGGACAGGCGGCGCAACTTGCCAATCTGGAACACGCCGTAAATGATCCTGGAGTTCGATATTCTGAGGATGATCTCGAACGATTGGTACCCGATATTGCGGAGTTTCTCCTCAAAGATGCCATACGGGGGTGGTTGTTCAAAGCAGATGCCACAGGTCGTCCTGCCCCATATCTCGTATCACGGATCGATTTCACGCCTCCGGGGGAGGAGGAGAACGGACGTATTCTTCTAGATCTCAAGGCTAATGCCATGGCCAAGATTGTTACCGTCAACCTGGTAATCCGCAGTCGGGATATCGTTGACAAATCCTTAGCAGAGATATTTGCCAGCAAGGGCTTTCTCAAGGAGACCGAAGCGCTGATTGCCGCCTATGATAGGTCGGCGGAGCGTTTCTTCGATTGGCGTTCCGATTATGGACGTCAGTTTAATGCAAAGGGGACAGGTATCTTCGCTGATGATCCAACAGCTTCGCATCGAAATACAGACTGGAGCCGAAAGAACCGTGTTGTACTCTCCAGTGGGGGTGGTTGGGCGAGACTGGTCAATGATGAAGAGATTCTCAAAGAGCGTGCCCTCGCTATGGATCTGCCTGGGGATATCCTTGGCAAGTATCTGAGCAAGGCAGGGCGCAGCACCCGCTTTGATGAAAAGGTTGAGGGTGCGACCGAGTCACTGCAGCAAGAGATCCCCGAAAAACTCTTCACTGAAGTGCCGGTACATGGCTACATTCTCCTATTCCATCTCGATCTTCACCACCATCTTTGGGTCCATGTCGATGATATGAAACCCTATGAATACCAATCTGAGCTGAAAGATAAACTGATACTGCCTCCGGAACAGACCGATTTGATCGATATCCTGACTGCGGAGATGGATCTGCTGATGGACGATATTGTAGAGGGCAAGTCAGGTGGCACCACTGTACTTTGTGCCGGGCCACCAGGCGTTGGCAAGACACTTACTGCCGAGGTCTACTCCGAAATTATTCGCCGACCGCTCTATCGGGTTCACTCCGGTCAGTTAGGGCTCAATGTTACCGAGATGGAACGGGCGTTGAAGGAGACCTTGACCCGGGCTCAACGTTGGGGTGCGGTAATGCTTATCGATGAGGCGGACGTCTACATCAAGCGGCGGGATGACAATATCGCAGCCAATGCGGTTGTGGGGGTCTTTTTGCGCGTATTGGAGTACTTCAACGGTCTGCTTTTTTTAACTACCAACCGGGTCGATGATATCGATGAAGCCATCGTCTCCCGCTGCATCGCCATGATCAAATATCATCCTCCGGAGTTTGAAGACCGGCGCAAGATCTGGTCGGTTATGGTTGAACAGTTCGGACTCGATATTGAAGAGCAGCAGATCGAATATCTTGCGCAGATCTACCCTAAAGCCAGTGGTCGCGATATCAAGGGGTTGGCTAAACTGGTGGCAAAATATTGCCAACATAAATCTGTTGAGCCCACCCTTGATGTGTTCGAGCGTTGCTGTGTCTTTCGGGGCATGGAGCCAGAGAGTGTGTCGTCATGTCCATGAAGTTCTACATGACACCAGGTTCATGCAGCACTGGAATCCATATCCTTCTGGAAGAGCTTGATCTGGTATTCGAGGCTCATCTGGTGAATCTAATGGCAGGTGATCAACATAGAGATGACTATCTGGCAATAAATCCGAAAGGGACAATTCCAACCCTTCTGCTGGATAGTGGAAAAGCTTTGACTGACTTTCAATCCATCGCCTGGTGGTTAGCTCGGAGCCATCCCAAGAGCCAGCTTATTCCACAGGAACTTGAGGCAGAGGTTCGAGTGTTGGAAGTGATGAATTATGCGGTTAACACCCTCCACGGGGAGGGTTTCACCCGTATTTTTACTACTGATCAATACACCACTGATGCCGACAGTCACGAGGCGATTAAAGCACGAGGGCAGGAGATAGTTGAGCAGGGTTTTACCATTGTGGAGAGCTGGCTGGAGGATCGCGACTTTATCTCAGAGCACTTTGGTATCGCAGACGCAGCCCTTTTTTATGTTGAATTCTGGGCCGATAGAATCGACATTCCTCTACCGGAAAACCTGCTCAATCACTACCGCCGGATATTGCAGCGAGCCTCGGTCAAACAGGTTTTGATGGAAGAGGGATACGCCTCTGTTTACAGAAAATCATGATGCTTTGGGCAACAGTTATCAAATAGGGGAGGTTGGAATAATCATGAATATCTGGGCACTCGACAAAGCGACAGAAATAAAGGCACTCCTGTTGCTGCTTAAGGATCGCTTGATCGAGGAATCCTGGTTCCTGGTCAGTGAAGAGCTTGACGATAGACAGTCGGTACGCCTCCATAGCACAAACGTACCCGGTGTAGCTGCTTATGTCTCTTTACATGGTCAGAACCCCGGTCACTTTGGTATCCATCTTGAGTATCCAATATTAGAGGGGGCGAACCGCTACGATAACACTCAGATTGCTGAGGGTCTGAACGAGGAGAGGGCTTTGGAACTACTGGCAATGCATCTGGGGTGATTGGATGGCACCCAGAGCATTCCCATGCAGATCAACTCAGTGGTTGTATCTGAATCAGTCCCCCCTGACCTGAGAGTTCTTTTGGTGTCTTTGCTTTAATCGACAGGGCGTGCAGTGCGCCACTGCTGATCTCTTCCTTAAAAAGCGCCAGGATCGGTTTTTGTCTGTTGAGGATGGTCTGTCCGGTAAATGATTCACTCACAACGAATAGTTCGAAATTGCAATCCTCCCCG
The DNA here is from genome assembly GCF_058244645.1 of Candidatus Thiodiazotropha sp. AKAK3. Classification (NCBI taxonomy): domain Bacteria; kingdom Pseudomonadati; phylum Pseudomonadota; class Gammaproteobacteria; order Chromatiales; family Sedimenticolaceae; genus Candidatus Thiodiazotropha; species Candidatus Thiodiazotropha sp. AKAK3. The sequence continues at coordinate 127,754 of NZ_JBSYOQ010000042.1, read as the reverse complement.
GCAATGTCGACAACTGCATCAGGATGCAGGGTTTGAATTCGTGCGACGATCTCTTCCTCTTTCATCTGCTACTCCTCAGCCTCAGTGGCATCCTTCAGCATTGGCACTAATTCACCACTCTCATACATCGCCTCAACAATGTCACTTCCACCAATGATTTCACCCTTGATGAATAACTGGGGGAAAGTAGGAAAGTCGGAAACTTCTGGCAAGGCCTGCATGATCAAAGGGGAGGAGAGTACATCCACATGGGCGAATCCAATATTGGTCGCCTTCATCACTGCAGCAGCCTTGGCAGAGAAACCACAACGGGGTTCATCCGGTGTGCCTTTCATATAGAGAATCACAGGGTGGTCAGTCAGCTGTTGGCGGATCTTATCCGTGGTTTTCATAAAGTTGTTCCCATTAATTACTAATCTGGCGACTTAGTATGTCGTGTTCAGCCGCAGAGTTAAGATTGTTGAAAGCGCTCCCAAGCCTCCCAGCCTCCAGAGAGGTTGTGTACATTATTCAGGCCCATTTGGGTTAGGAAACTGCACAGGTCACGGCTCTGATTGCCGTGGTAGCAGTAGACCAGTACCGCCGGATTGTTGCGACGCTGCTGGATCAGTTTGCCGATGGTCTCATCTGATACGGAGAGCGCACTGGGTAGTCGTCCTCGGCTTTGGCTCTGATGATCCCGCATATCAATGATTACTGGATTGGCATCTGACAAAAGCGTGTTGAGATCTGAAACCTCAATATCTGAATAACTCACAGGATCTCCTGGCTCGGTTTGCAAGGTTATTTGAGAAGACAGCAAGAAATGTTCCAATAGAGAAGATGCTCTTATCTGTCTGTTTTTCGGGCTATCTATTGCAGAAGTTGGCGGTGGTGGATTGTCAGTTATTCTACAATTGCGTTTTTTGCAAGGTTGCAAGTCCCACAACAGAATGTGACACCTACCTATTAAAGCCTCCCCGACAATAGTGTTCGTAGAGTAGTACAAATAACTACCTGATTACCCTCCAAAGTTAGCTACGGTGATAGTTAAGGATCTGCGGTAGGTTGCAAGTGGGTTTTGTGAATTTTCAGCGCGATTTGGTGGGGCAGGGCCCCACCCTACGCCTATACAGACGGGTAGGGTGGGGCCCTGCCCCACCAACTGTATTACCCGCATATTACGTATATACAGGTTGATATTCTTTGTGCTGAGTATGGAGGGTAATTAGAAATAACTATAAGGCATAGATCAGACAAGCTCGAAAAGTAAAAACACGCATTCAAGCCCCACTCCCCCGCAAGAGAGTGCTGTAAAAGCCCCTCGCCCTTGACGGGAGAGGGGTTGGGGAGAGGGTGAGCGCCCAGCGCTTGATGAAACTGAATCGTATGCGGCAAGATCCAATCAATCCTTGTCGTGTTGATTAATCATCTAGATGATGAGGACGCTGAACACCCCATCTCCCTCGCAAGAGGGTACAGAAAAAGCCCCTCTCCCTTGACGGGAGAGGGGTTGGGGAGAGGGTGAGCGCCAAGCGCTTGATGAAACTGAAGCATATGCGGCAAGATCCGATCAATCCTTGTCGTGTTAAGTAATGATCTAGATGATGGTGTTGTTGAACACCCCCCTCTCCCCCAGCCCCTCTCCCGCAAGGGGAGAGGGGAGTGAGGTACAAACTGGCAACATCGTTACAGGTAGATAATGCATAGGTCGGGAGGAAAGACCTACATATGCTCCAGACAGGTTTCATGCCGCTCGAATCCTATACAAAATAATCCACCGACTGTTGTTACCGAATCCATCCTTTTTGTTAATCAGTAAGCCCCTCTCCCTTGACGGGAGAGGGGTTGGGGAGAGGGTGAGCGCCAAGCGCTTGATGAAACTGAAGCGTATGCGGCAAGATCCGATCAATCCTTGTTGTATTGAGTAATGATCTAGATAGTGGTGTTGTTGAACACCCCCTCTCCCGCAAGGGGAGAGGGGAGTTGAGGTGCAAACCGGCAACATCGTTTACAGATTAGACCGGGTAGATCGTTTACAGAGTGCAAAGATAATAAGATTCATCGCTTGATTATTTTTATCAAGAGGATGGAAGATCACCTCCGTAGTGGAGATCATAACAAAGAAAAACATAGGCTAATCCGACAATAATCTATGTCGGCGAAGCTAGTAACCTCCCCTCAGGTTAGTTATAGGTCAGCATTGCTGATCTGCTTGAAATCCATTCACTTCTCTATTCCCCGGGTGATACACTGAAGCACTCCAGTACACCGATAATATCCCAGCCCACGGTGCACTGAGATGCAGATAAACTGCGCTGATGATCACTATTTGTGACACTCTCTTCAGGGTTAGACTGACCGCTGATGGTACTCGTAAAGGTAGGAACTAAACGTGGAGAAGCAAGCGAAAACTCAACGTCGAAGGTCAGACTTCGTCGGCGCTAGTGCTGAGTACATCGACCAGCTGTATGAGGCCTTTTGCGAAGATCCCAATCAGGTATCACCCGAGTGGCGTAGCTTCTTCTATGGTTTTGATCATGGTGTCTCTGCAGAGGCGAGTCCAGCCATCAAGAGACCCCAGGTTCCGACTATCCACTCAGGGCTGGACCGTTTGTTTATGGCCTACCGCCTGGCCGGACACCTCTATGCTGATCTGGATCCACTCGATCTGCTGGAACGTCAACGGCCCAAAGAGCTGGATCCTGCCTACTATGGGTTGGATGATGAGGACCTTCGGCAGCAGGTTAATGTGGTTTCCATTGAGGCAGAGCAGACGCTGACAGGGAAAGAGGTGGTTGAGATCCTTGAGCAGGTCTATTGCGGTAGTGTGGCCAGTGAATACCTGCATATCAGTGCAGCAGATGAACGGCGCTGGATCGAACGTCGACTGGAGTCGACCCGGGGTGACTGGGCAGCGCAAAACAGCCGCCGTGAACGCATCGACACCCTACGGGATTTGACTGCAGCTGAAGGCCTGGAACACTATCTGCATCGACGCTATGTGGGGCAGAAGCGTTTCTCTCTTGAAGGTGGCGACTCACTGATTCCTCTGCTGGACGAGATAGTGCAGGGCGGTGGTCAGCGTGGTGTCACCGATGTGGTGATCGGCATGGCCCATCGCGGTCGCCTGAATGTCTTGGTCAATCTGCTGGGCAAGGCGCCCAGTGAACTCTTTTCCGAGTTCGAAGGAGATCATTCTGCGGATCACCGATCCGGCTCCGGGGACGTTAAGTATCACCAGGGTTTCTATTCCAATATTCAGACCCAGGGCGGGCCTGTTCATCTGTCACTGGCATTCAATCCCTCTCATCTGGAGATTATCGGGCCGGTGGTGCAGGGTGGCTGTCGTGCGCGTCAGGATCGGCACCAGGAGGACGCAACCGATCTGGTATTGCCTGTAATCGTACACGGTGATGCAGCCTTTATTGGACAGGGGGTGGTTACTGAGACATTGAACCTGTCGAAGACCCCGGCCTATGGCACAGGCGGCACCATACATGTAGTGGTGAACAACCAGATTGGATTCACTACCAGCCATCCCCAGGAGGCGCGTTCCACCCTCTACTGCACTGAAGTGGCGAAGTTGATTCAGGCACCGATCTTCCATGTCAATGCAGACGATCCCGACGCAGTACTCTTTGTAACCCGGCTGGCGATCGATTACCGCCTGACATTTCAAAACGACGTTGTGATAGATCTGGTCTGCTACCGGCGACAGGGTCATAACGAAGCGGATGAGCCAATGATGACCCAACCGCAGATGTACCAGCGCATCCGCAGCATGCCGACCACTCGTCAGTTGTATGCTGAGCGACTGGTTGCGGACGGTCTCGTCAAGCCTGAAGATGCAGAAGAGATGCGTGAGAGCTATCGCTACGCTCTGGAACAGGGCAGGGTGGTAGTACGTGAATTTCTACGTGGCTCACGTAGTGGCTACGAAGCCCACTGGGAGCAGTATCTGAATGCGCTTCCAAGTGAACAGGTCGAGACCAAAGTCGAACATGATCTGCTCTGCTCTCTGGGGCGGCAAATTCTGAAACTCCCAGAGGGGTTTACCCTGCAACGGGCAGTGGCGCGTGTAGTGAATGAGCGGCTCAAAATGGTTGAGGGCGAGGTGCCTTTTGATTGGGGTATGGCGGAAACCCTGGCCTATGCAACACTACTGCAAGATGGCTACGGAGTGCGTCTGTCGGGACAGGATTCGATTCGGGGTACCTTTGCTCATCGTCATACAACCTTCCATGACCAGAAAGACTTTCTGACCTATACCCCTCTGGAAAATCTGTTTGAGGGTCAGCCCAGATTCGAGGCGATTAATTCTATCCTTTCGGAACTTGCCGTGCTTGGTTTCGAGTATGGCTATGCCACCTCAATGCCCGGCACCCTGGTGATCTGGGAGGCTCAATTCGGTGATTTCGGCAACGGAGCACAAATGGTGATCGACCAGTTCATCGCCAGCGGATATCTTAAGTGGGGGCGTCTATGCCAATTGACCCTGTTCCTCCCCCATGGTTTTGAAGGGCAGGGGCCTGAACACTCCTCGGCACGTTTGGAGCGTTATCTGCAGTTGTGTGCGGAGCTCAATATGCGGGTCTGGGTGCCCACCACCCCGGCACAGTTTTTTCACCTGTTGCGTGATCAGATGATGCGGCGCTTTCGTCGACCGCTGATTGTGATGACACCGAAAAGCCTGCTGCGCCATCCCATCTCCAAGTCTCAGCTCCAGGCCTTTACTGAAGGTGGTCTGGCACCCGTACTGCCTGAAGCGGATCAACTTGATGAGGGACGTGTGCGGCGTGTCGTGTTGTGTAGTGGCAAAGTCTATTACGATCTGCTGCAGGCCAGGCGGGAAAGGGGTATCGACGATATCGCCATTCTCAGGGTGGAACAACTCTATCCGTTTCCCCGCCAGAGATTGTCTGAGTTACTTGCAGGTTATAAAAAAGTGACCGAGATCCTCTGGTGCCAGGAAGAGCCCCGCAACCAGGGTGCCTGGTATCAGATACAACACCATCTGCGTTTTCTGGCTCAGGCCAAACAATCCCTGGGTTATGCAGGTAGACCCCCCTCAGCATCACCCGCCTGTGGTGATGGCGCGCTGCATAGAGAGCAACAGTTGGCACTGATCGATTCCGCCCTTGCCCCAGGCAGGGTAGATGATCAGGGAGAGCGTCTTGATGATACCGATGTGAGGCATTGGGCATGATCTAGGCTCAGCTAGGTAAGCGCCTGGGAGTCTGTCAGCCACGAGCCGTTAAAATAGAAAAAGCGGAAAAAGATGCAGCGATCACGCTCGATACCCTGGAGTGTGCCGCGCGAGCCCTTGATTGCCGTCTGGTTTATGCTCTGGTGTCAAGAAAACCACTCGACGATCTGGTTACCGAGCACGCAAAAAAACATCACACAAAAGGAATGGAGACCACGGGCACAGCATGAAGCTCGAAGCTCAGTGCATTGAGGTAGTTTCTTCAGAGTAGAAATTGGTGGGGCAAAAATGGCGCGCCCGGAAGGATTAACGGCTTTCAGCCGCTCTGCGGCACTTGCGTGCCTTGTCGAACCGACTGTTTTGATTCGGAGGTTCGAATTATCTTAGATTCAAGAGGGGCAGTTTCTTTAGGGGTATATATTGATAGAGTAAAAATGGCGCGCCCGGAAGGATTCGAACCTCCGACAACCTGGTTCGAAGCCAGGTACTCTATCCAGCTGAGCTACGGGCGCGTCGTTGTGACTCTATCAAGATATATTGCTCTTCACCTGGTTTCAACCCGCAGCAAAGTAAATTAGTGCTAGCACCAGTGTTATTGAAACAGGAAGCTTCACGGACGTACTGCCAGGTAGAAAGCATCCCATTGAGGCGTTTTCCTTCGAAGAACATATCTTGCACATCGCAAGTTTGAACAACTCGGCGAAGTGATATGGATTGCTTTATTCCGGTTCTTGGAGCACACCAGTCACTCTAAACCAGAGACCAGAACCGCGATCAGTAGCACGGCTACGAACCGGATATTTAACGAATGGAGAATAAATGACACCGACGAAATGCCCCACCTGCGGGAACAGCTATCACTGGCATTATGCCTTCGCCAAGTTCGGCTATGACGATCCTGCCACTTACCTGCCGCAACATATCCAAAACCTGCTGAACACCAAGCTCTCACCCGAAAGGCTATTTTTCTGCACCTAACATATCTGCCACCCGGTTAAAGGCAGACTGAATTTTCAAAAAAGGTCTGTAAAATCAGTATGAAATCTGGGAAAAGAATGGTACGAAAGTGAGGAATATGCGGCATTCAATATAACCTATATATTATTATTTCTTATTTTATTATAATATTTATGTTATTTTATTATTGCCATGATATAACTTATATGTTATTAACTCATTGTGTTATTTATAACGTATAGGTTATTCTCATGCGCCCCGAAGATCGTGCCACAGCCCGCCGTCAGCTAGACAAACGCCTCAGCCTCCTATCAGATGGTGATAGCCTCGCTCGTCCGCCATATGGCTGGATCAAGGCTATCCGTGAGGCATTGGGCATGACCACGGCCCAGCTTGGCAAGCGCTTGGGCGTCAGCCAGCCACGGGTCGTTAAAATAGAAAAAGCAGAAAAAGACGGCGCAATCACGCTCGATTCCCTAGAGCGTGCCGCGCAGGCTCTCGATTGCCGTTTGGTTTATACTCTGGTGCCGAGGAGGCCGCTTAATGATCTGGTGGCCGAACGCGCAAAAATCATCGCCAAAAAGCGGCTTGAGACCACCGGGCACAGCATGAAGCTGGAAGCCCAGGGCGTTGGGGCAGTCGATGAGAATGAGCAGCTCAAAAGCCTGATCAACAAAATTGTTGCGCAAGGCGGTTCCATGCTATGGGATGACACATGAGCGACGACTTCCTTGCTGAGCATGACGATGCCTCTACGCCTCTTTCTGCGGAAGAGCTGGAAGGGCTCATCCCTTCCTATATCACGTTACGCTCGGAACTGAACGAGGCAGAACAGGCCAACATTCTTGAAGCCGAAGAGTGGGCCTTCAAGCGCAAACGTGATGTGCTTTCCGAGAAATTCCTGAACGACCTGCACAAGCGCATGTTCGGGCGAGTGTGGAAATGGGCCGGACAGCACCGTCAGACTGGCAAGAACATCGGTGTCGATGCTTACCGCATTCCTGTGGAATTGCGCCAGCTTCTGGACGATGTTCGATTCTGGATCAGTAACGATACCTATCAGCCGGATGAAATCGCCGCACGGTTTCACCACAAGCTTGTCTGGATACACATATTCCCTAATGGCAATGGCCGTCATGCGCGTCTGGCCACTGATCTGCTTCTCACCGCCCTGGGCCAGCCACGTTTTACGTGGGGCCGGGAAAATCTGGTCGATGCCAATGAAACCCGGCAGGCTTACGTGGATGCCTTACGCGCCGCCGATCAGCACGATTACGGGCCATTACTCACCTTCGTCCGCTCTTAATCAACTTTTGCAATAATGCTCCGGCTGCATCAGAGGTGTAGACGCAACAACAAGGGTCGAAGCCCTAGAAATCGTAAGCGTTGGTGATGATCGCCTCGCGATCAATCTCTTCGATTTCGCCGTTATAGCCCATGTCGCGGGCGATGGCGTCGTAGTCGATGTAATAGCGCAGGTTCTCCGGGATTTCTGTCGTCTCTTAAGCCCTCTCAAGAGCTATTCAATGTGGCCGTTTGGGTGTATGGAAGAGCGCCATGCAGTGCTAAAACTCACTTTTGCGGACAGACTGGCGTATGTGCCTGGAGAAGGTTTTTTAACCCCGAAAATTACCTTACTATTCAATGATTAAGCAGGTTTTGGGGGGGTGGAAAAATGGCGCGCCCGGAAGGATTAACGGCTTACAGCCGCTCTGCGGCACTTGCGTGCCTTGTCGAACCGATTGTTTTGATTCGGAGGTTCGAATTATCTTAGATTCAAGAGGGGCGGTTTTTTCAGGGTAGAAATTGGTGGGGAAAATGGCGCGCCCGGAAGGATTAACGGCTTACAGCCGCTCTGCGGCACTTACGTGCCTTGTCGAACCGACTGTTTTGATTCGGAGGTTCGAATTATCTCAGATTCAAGAGGGGCAGTTTATTCAGGGTAGAAATTGGTGGGGCAAAAATGGCGCGCCCGGAAGGATTCGAACCTCCGACCCCCTAGTTCGTAGCCAGGTACTCTATCCAGCTGAGCTACGGGCGCGTTTTTGTGAAACGCGGATTCTGAAGATATCTTGGTCTTTTGTCAATGCCCTGATGGCAATTGGCTGACCTGCGAAAATTCTCCAACCCTTTAGTGCTACTCCTCTTCGTAACCGGTAATCATCGCCTTCACATAGCCAAAGGGTTCCTTACTGGTGGTGATGGCCAGATAGAGGTGGGCCACCAGGAATGTCAACATGGCGAAGGCAGCGGCGGTATGGATCAAAGCAATGCCTCCCAGACTCATCCAGTCCAGCCCCCAGGCGGGCCACGAGGTATAGAACAGGTAGAGCAGGCCACTCAGCCAGACTGCTGGTGATATCAGGCTATGCAGGGAGAGATAGGCTATACGCTGTAGGGGGTTCAGTTTATGCGCTCTGGTTTTGTGGAATGGATGCCCACCCCCCATAAAGATGTCGACCCCGTAATATTTGGCCATCGCCATCAGCTTGTTTGCGCTTGAGGGGATATATTGTTTCCATTCCCCGGTGGTCAGGTGCCAGAAAATGGCGAATATCCATAGAGTGATCAGGGTCCAGGCGAAAGTGATATGCAGATCGACTGCCTTCTCAAAGCCGAAAATGGAGAAGGTTCCATGGATTTCGAAGCCTGTAATCAGCATCGAGATGATCAGGAAAGCCTGGGACCAATGCCATAAGCGCTCAAAGCGTTTGTACATCATTACTCGTGCCATTAGCCATTCCTCCTGTTGCGTAGAGCGATGCGGGCCAAGCCGTGAAGCGAGACCCCCCCAAGGGTTCCCAGAAATGCCAGCCAACCGATGATATCGAGCAGTTCACTCCTGTCTCTGCCTGGCATGTAGAATCCGCTCAGATTGGCCAATCGGCCGTTGCGGCTATGGCAACTATCGCAACTGAGGGCCTCTGCCTTTGGCGCTACCATATGGGATAGTGGCCAGTGATAGGTGGTTTCGATAAATCCGTACTCACCGCTGTAGGCTGCACCACCAGCATCCATGGCGGCCTTGATGGCCCGGTTCCAGTCGAAAGACTTCCAATAGGCCTCGCTGTCCTTACCGAACAGATGGGTCATGACTAATGTATTGTTGCCACTGTCATAGGGCTGCTTGCCCCGCATAATCTTGAAGGGCCAGATTCTGGCATCCGGGTCATCGTAACTTCCTTCAAAAGTGTTGATGGCAACAATTGCGGTAGGATCCAGTTTCTCGTCAAGTTCCTGGTAACGAATCTCACCCGATAGCCACTCATATTCAGGGATCAGGTTTTCTCCCCACTGGAAGTTGCCTTTCTTGGTGACATAGGTGACGTAACCATTTTCATCCTTCTTCTTGATGTGCTTTCCATCAGCATCCATTTTTCCTGCAGTCGACCAGTCCCACCAGGTTTTCGAAGGCACACCACCTCTGGCATAAAACGGGATGTGGCAGGTCTGACAAGCGACCTTATCGGTATGGTCATTGATCTTGTTGTTAATCGTCTCGGCATGGGGCTTCATGCCATGACAGGATTCGCAGGTCGCGCGACTTTGATCATCGCGACCCGGAATATCTATACCATGGGTATCCTTGGCAACTGTTGTGTAACGACTGCCTTTCAGGTCATGCCCCTCGGTGGTATGACACTCAACGCAGACAAAATTGAGCCCGTCGACACCCATATGTACATCCAACTCTTTAGTTGGGTTGTACATGGATGAGTCAAGATCACCATGTTTGACGCCATCACCACCACCGCCGAGAAAGTGGCAGTGGCCGCAATTATGTCTACCTGGTTTACCTACATTCTGAGCTACATGAGAGAGATCCGGTGCTTTCCAGATTTTTCCTTTTTTGGGGGGGAAGGGCTTATCCACATAAGTTGGGTGTCCAGCGCCTGTTGGAAATTTTCTATAGGTATTTGTTGTATCGTGACAGGCAAGACAGTCGACATTCTCTTCTGAGGCAAAGTCGAAGTTGTCATCTTTCCAGCCATAACCGATATGGCAGCTGGTACAGCGGGCATAATTTGTCACGATTGAGCCGCAAAAGCTGTTCACTATCTTCTTTTTACCCAACTCCTGACCCGTGTCAGGGTGGGTGAATTTCCAGTTCCAATGAAGCGTTTTATGGATCTGTTTACTGGCCTCGGTATGGCAGCTCAGACAGGCCTTGGTTACTTCAGGCCCGGATTCAAAGTTTTGTTGTAACGCTTCGAATTTAGTGTGATCTGCTGTTGAATTGCTACTGATTTCATTTGCTGTTGTCGCTGCGGAAAGCGGCATGCAAGCAACTAAAAGAGCGCATGAGAGGGATAGTGCACGGAGATTGCAGCAGCTCAAAAATTGAACAATGCTAGACATGACGCCACCTTTGATAATGTTGCTGACGAACCAAAAGGCCCGCGAAATACAACTACTATTTATGCGTCCTGCATTAAATACGGGAAATAAGGTACTGCTACTGCTTAGAGAATAGAGCTATTCTCTTACAACCGGAGGTCAGTGGCTTGGCATCAGAAGATGCCAAGCCGGGTTAGTCTGCTTTTATAAACTGCTTTCTGCTGTTGCAATCAGTGTGGGTGCTGTCAACTCTTCAGAGAGGTGTTTGAACTTCTCTACCAATACTGGCCAAAGTAGATTGTAGTAGAGTTCACCACGCACCAGTTTCACACCCTTTGCAGGTATTTCATAGACAAGGGTTCGCTCTTCATGAGGTTTCAGACGCGAATCCTTACCAAGCGCAGTTGCGGTTGGCGGCATCGCCGGCTTGCCTTCGCTATCGGCCAGTGCGTAGACGAAGTAGGCCTGCGGGTCACCATCCTTTGGGTGCCCCTTGGCATTTTCCCAAACCACATTACCCTCAGCGTCATAGGCGGTCATCTTCATGTAGATGTTGCGGAATGGAGCACCTGTCGGCAGACTGTGGGGTTGGGGGTTCTTAAGAAAAGCGGTTGCACGTATCTTCTCCCCCATGGTCTCAGTCGAGACATCGAATACGACCGAACGCTGCAGAATGCTGCTGCTGTGGCCGCCACCCATGGAGTGATCAGCCAGGCCGTCATTAATCGGCATATGACAGGAGAGGCAGTTGACCTGGGAGTGACTGATGGAGTACTCATTGCCTGTCTGACAAAGCGGTACGCCGTGCGGGTTATTGCGCTGATCATGGCAGCCCATACAGGCATCTGAAGTCTTCATCAGTTTTGGATTGCTCTCCATCGGCATGGAGGGGATCTCTTTACCATCCACAGTGACAGCCTCGCCTAAATGAGGATTGGGCTTGCTGTCGTCACTCATGTTACCACCGCCGAAGACATCACCCGCTGCGGATAACTTCTGTAATGCTACATTGGAGTATCTTCCAGGACCTTGAATGGAATCTTTTGAATAGTCGTAGGACTTCAGTCCAAGCTGTAATTTACCATTTGCTGCCTGAATGCCGTTGTATTTCTTCAGGGTATGGCAAACGATACAGTTTACCCCTTCAGAGTAGGCAGGTTTGGCGTCCAGTTTGGTTGTTTTGTCCTTTGCTGCATTGGGTGCGTGGCACTGCAGACAGATTGGATACTTGCCAGAAGCCTTGTGTTTGACATTTTCTTTAGTCGGGTCACCGACCACCTTTTTGTAAAAAGTGGCGTGTATCGGATCATTGAGTGCTGAACTGTTACCGTGCATTGACCCTTTCCACTGTTTGTAGATCTCTTTATGGCAGGTCTTGCAGGTTTCAGATGAGATGTGGTGAAGTGGTTCAGCTGTTGCGAGATTCATGAAAGCGAACCAGCAGAAAATCACAATCAGCAGGCTTACTCTTTTGTTATTATCCATCCTTTTCCTCCTTTTTTATTTTTAAATTTGCAACTCCAGCTCCCTCTGTAATTACAAATTTCTGATCTACAATATTCCCATTTTACTGACTAGATTAGCAATTAGGGAAAACACTCATTTAACAAAAGCTAATATTCATTGCAGAAAATAATTATCTGCACTAATGATCAATCCGATATTGAACAATAATTATAAAAATAGCATAGTGTAATAGTGTGTGAAGGTGTGGCGCTGTTCTGAAAACAATTATTAAAGTTAAGCCAACGCCACGCAGAAATTCCTAGTAAATGGCTATGTAATCTGCACTGAACAAGAATGCGAAGGTTTAATGGAGCTGCACCTATTGAACGCTTTCACTAAATAATAATACGCACTAAAAGGGGGGGTACATGCATAAATACCAACCAAATGGATGCACTACTATCAGAATAGTGCTGGTACTTTTGTTTTGGATTGGTTTGGTTCCTCTTTCGGTGGCTGAAAAGGTAAAGCTGGATCCAAGTAATTGGGGACTGGAAGAGGGTAAAGAGTGTGTCTCCTGCCATAAAAAAGCTTCTGCAGGTTTAACTCATGAATGGCAGAACAGTGCCCATGCTGAGGCAGGGGTTAACTGTCTCGACTGTCATTTGGCTGACCAGGTCGATAATGATGCCATAGAACATGAAGGCGCAATTATCGCCACCATTGTTTCTCCCAAGGACTGCGGTCGCTGTCATACCAGGGAGTTTAAAGAGACAGAGGGATCTGTCCATGCAAAAGCGCTGAGCCTTATAAAAAACCGCCTGCCTGCACTTGCAGATAATTTGAGTGGTAAGGAGATGGTTGCTGCAGGCTGTGCGCAATGTCATGGCTCCAAAGTGAAGGTGCGTGGAGATGGCACACTTACTCCGGAAACCTGGCCCAATACAGGTATTGGGCGTATCAATCCGGATGGTTCTCTGGGTTCCTGTTCTGCCTGTCATGGACGTCATAGCTTTTCCAAGGCGCAGGCGAGGGATCCTAGTGCCTGTACCTGGTGCCATACCGGCCCGGAATCTCCAGATGATGAAGTCTATCGAAGCTCAAAGCATGGCATGCTCTATGAGGCCAACAGATCCAGAATGAACCTGGAGAGTGATCAGTGGGTGCTTGGCAAAGACTACAGTGCCGCACCGACCTGCGTTACCTGTCATATGGGTGCCACGCCTGGCGTCAAGGCAAGTCACGATGTAGGTATGCGTGATGCCTGGAGTCTGAATCGTCCGGTATCTGAACAACAATATCTGATTATCTTTGAGGATGGAGACAGAAGGGAACTGCCAAAATCCCAACCTGCACCGCGACGGGGTACGGAACTGAATAAGCTTGATGGCAGCATGGCAAAAGTCAAAGCTGTGGCGACACCCGAGCGGCGCAGGCAGATCATGAATAAAGTTTGTCTTGAGTGTCACAGTAAGGGCTTTGTTAAAAGCGCGATGAAGCAGTTCGATGATGTGGTGAAACTCTATAATGACAAATTCGGAAAACCCGCTCAGGCAATCATGTCTGCACTCTACGAAATGAAACTGCTGACACCGGCACCCTTTGATGAGCCGATCGAGTTCAGCTTTTGGCGACTCTGGCATGACGAAGGTACTGCAGCGCGTCATGGTGCAGCAATGATGAGTCCCAACTACGCTTCATGGGAGGGGATGCATAAGGTAGGGCAGAACTTTTATGGCGAGTTTCTGCCCCAACTACGTCAGCTCGCTGGTGAAGAGAAGGCTAATGATCTGATCAAGACTCATGTCACCAGCCTTGATCAACACAGCTGGCTGAATAATCCATCAAAACCGAATCCGATCCTCGGTTACGGTATTGGGAAGGAGAGCCATGAGTAAGCTTAAACTTCCCCTGTTCATTACTCGTCATGTCCTTTTTGCGCTATTGATTGGTGGAGTGGCAGGTATTGGTTTTATGCTGTTTTTAACCGAGTTCGATCACCTGACCAGCAGTGAGGCCTTCTGTACAACCTGTCATTCAATGGAGTTGGTTGCAGAACCCTATCGGCAATCACCGCACTACAAACCGACCTCTGGTGTACGTGCCAGTTGTGGTGACTGTCATGTTTCTGAAGGTGTGTTCGCCGCAACATGGGATCACTTTATTGGCGGCAAGGATCTCTTCAAACAGATATTCGGCCCGGAATATGATGATCCTGTGATCAATGCACTGCATCTGCCAGAAGCGGCATTTGCTGCAAGGGAGTGGTTTAAGAAGCGTGACTCCGCCACCTGTAAACGTTGCCATGTTAAAGAGGCAATATTTGGAAGTCGACCGGATACGCTCCTGATTCACCGTGAGGATGCCAAAGACAAAACCTGTATCGAGTGTCACTACAACCTGGTGCATAGAGTTGTACCTGCCAAATCAGTTTTCAAAAGAGACAAATGGAACCGGATGATTGAGCAGGAGTATGGATTACAGCCGGGTGAGGCTGACAAGTTACTCGGTGACCATTGATCTTGAGTGGACTGGAGAAAAAATGAGGGTACCCAATGGGACTACTGAAAATCGGTTGTAAGACAATGCGGGAGGGAGTATTGGTCTCCTCTATTTTTTTTATTGCGGGTATCCTGATGATTCTGGCCGGCACTAACGTTGTACCTGATCTGTTCTATATGCAGCAGGTGGTTATGTTTGCCGGACTGCTGTTGTTGCTGTTTGCACCATTGATTCTTATCGCCACTTTTTTACTCTCGGTATTGCCAGGTGCAAAAGAGAATCTGGATAAATGTGAACACTGATCTGAAATGGTTAAAAGGTAAACCTGAATCCACTGGCCAGGTTAAAGTTACACCGTTAATCTTCTACATGACTGAAGTAAGCGTAAAAAACTCTCGCCCTTAACGTGGGGTATCGCAAAAGTCATAGGCTGCGGCCCTGTCGTAACTCTCATGCCCTGCATTCACAATTCATTGTGTTTTTATTGTTTATCTTCGTACAAAAACAAACTCCCATGCACAAGGCTAACTTGCTTTTTTATATAACAAGTTATGAGTGATTAAGCGCTAATTTTTCTGAAAATATTTTTCGATAGACTTGGTCACCCTCTGTGTAACGTTGTCCGACTAGACAATCTAGGCCTATCAATAAATTACACAGCGAGTCCTTCTGGAATCACCGTGGTGCTTCAATTAACAACATTCTAATAATCAGACGAAGTGGTTTTTTATGCCGTTCCAGCACACTATGGTGGGGCAGGGCCCCACCCTACCTGTCAGGTCAAGGTGTAGGGTGGGGCCATGCCCCACCAAGTCTGCTTAAAAAGAAAAGCAACGCTATACAAATCAGCGATATCAAGCACTAAAGGCTATATGATTTAGAGAGTACAGGGAAAGTAAATATGACGAAAAACACTGAAATTCCAGTTTAATAAATCTCTCCAAATATAGGGTTTATATGACGCACCACACTAGGAGGATGGTTTCAGCCGATCTAAATGAATTCAATCTCTGAAAACTGAATACAACCGGTAAGTTGATTGCCACTCTATCTTCTATTGCGGTATCCAAACATACACATACTGGAGACAGGGCTCGACTCAAATCAATTTATCTCATTGAATATAAAGAAAGATATTAATATGGCATAACTGTTGCTCACTCAAGGAAAGTGCGGAAAAAAGATAAAGCCGCATATCTGAATAGATCGACCTGGAGGAGTAGGGTGATGACCGAGACCTTTTACCAAGTCATGCGGCGGCAGGGGATTACACGTCGTAGTTTTTTGAAATTCTGCAGTTTGACTGCCTCTGCCCTGGGGTTGGGACCCGCAGTGGTGCCACGCATTGCCGAAGCAATGGAGACCAAGCCCCGAATCCCGGTGATCTGGTTGCACGGTCTTGAGTGCACCTGTTGCTCCGAGTCGTTTATCCGTTCTGCCCATCCGCTGGCGAAGGATGTGGTGCTGTCGATGATCTCTCTCGATTATGATGACACCATCATGGCTGCGGCAGGACATGAAGCCGAAGCGATCATTGAAGAGACCATCGAAAAGTACGACGGCAACTTCATCCTGGCTGTAGAAGGCAATCCGCCTCTTGATGAAGATGGCATGTACTGCATCATTGGTGGCAAGCCTTTTGTCGAACAGCTCAAAATGGCGGCAGAGCACTGTAAAGCAATCATCTCCTGGGGCTCTTGTGCCTCCTGGGGCTGTGTTCAGGCAGCCCGTCCGAATCCTACTCGTGCAACACCGGTACATAAGGTGCCTGGTCTAGCCAATAAGCCGATTATCAAAGTGCCGGGTTGTCCACCGATTGCTGAGGTGATGACCGCCGTGGTCACCTACATTCTTACCTTCGAAAAGTTTCCGGAACTGGATCGTCAGGGACGCCCGAAAATGTTCTACAGCCAGCGTATCCATGACAAATGTTATCGACGTCCTCATTTCGACGCGGGCCAGTTTGTTGAGGCCTGGGATGACGACTCTGCTCGCAAAGGTTACTGCCTCTACAAGATGGGGTGTAAAGGTCCAACCACCTATAACGCCTGTTCAACCATCCGTTGGAATGGAGGGCTCTCATTTCCGATCCAGGCGGGTCATGGCTGTATCGGCTGCTCTGAGGATGGATTTTGGGACAAGGGCTCTTTCTACCAGCATGTGACCGACACCCATCAGTTCGGTGTCGAGGCCAATGCAGATAAGGTTGGTTTGGCTGCTGCCGGAATTGTCGGTGCAACAGCTGCTGCCCATGCTGCTGTAACTGCTATTAAAAACGCGCAAAAGAAAGGAGACCGTGATCAATGAGCACCAAGACCACGCCAAACGGTTATAACCTTGATGATTCAGGTCAGCGCGTCGTTGTCGACCCGGTAACCCGAATCGAAGGCCACATGCGTTGTGAAGTGAATGTGGATGAGGAAAATATCATCCGCAATGCAGTTTCCACCGGCACCATGTGGCGCGGACTGGAAGTGATTCTCAAGGGCCGTGATCCACGTGATGCCTGGGCCTTTACCCAGCGGATCTGTGGTGTCTGTACTGGCACCCATGCATTGACCTCGGTGCGTGCAGTGGAAGATGCACTGAAAATAGAGATACCTGAGAACGCCAACTCCATTCGCAACATCATGCAGTTGACGCTGCAGGCTCATGATCATCTGGTTCACTTCTACCATCTGCATGCTCTCGACTGGGTCAATCCAGTAAATGCACTCAAGGCAGATCCAAAGGCAACCTCAGAACTGCAACAAAAGGTTTCGCCTAAGCATGCCAAATCCTCACCAGGATATTTTCGTGATATCCAGAACCGACTGAAAAAGTTTGTTGAGAGTGGCCAGCTTGGTCCTTTCAAAAACGGCTATTGGGATAACCCGGCCTATCTGCTTCCACCTGAAGCTGATCTGATGGCCGTCACCCACTATCTCGAAGCGCTCGATTTTCAGAAGGAGATAATGAAAATACGAACCATCTTCGGAGGCAAGGATCCTCATCCCAATTGGTTGGTGGGCGGCGTACCTTGTCCAATCAATCTGGATGGTGTCGGATCGGTTGGTGCTCTGAATATGGTCAACCTGAACCAGATCTCTTCGATCATCGACAGTACCAGAGAGTTTATCAAAAACGTCTACATTCCAGATATTCTTGCTGTGGGTCAGTTTTACAAGGGTTGGCTCTACGGTGGTGGTCTGTCGAGTACGAATGTGCTTAGTTATGGTGATATCCCTGATCGCGCTAACGACTACTCTGCAGCCAACCTGATGATGCCCAGAGGTGCAATCCTCAATGGCAATCTCAAGGAGGTGCACGAAGTCGATCTGCGTAATCCGGATGAGATCCAGGAGTATGTCCCTCACTCCTGGTACAACTATCCCGATGGGGTCAAAGGTTTGCATCCCTGGGATGGTATTACCGAACCAAATTTCCAGCTGGGCCCGAATTCCAAGGGAACAAAAACCAATATCGAGCAGATTGACGAAGACGCCAAGTACTCCTGGATTAAAGCGCCGCGTTGGCGTGGCCATGCCATGGAAGTTGGTCCACTGGCACGATATATCATCGGTTATGCCAAGGGCCATGAAGAGATTACCGAACAGATTAACTTTGTACTGAAAACGCTAGATGTGCCGGTCACTGCACTATTCTCAACCCTTGGTCGGACAGCCGCACGTGGACTGGAAGCCGATTGGGCGGCAGACAAGATGCGCTACTTCATGGATAAGTTGATGGCCAATATCAAGGCGGGGGATTCATCAACCGCCAACGTCGACAATTGGGATCCTGAAACCTGGCCGAAAGAGGCAAAAGGTGTCGGTTTCAGTGAAGCGCCAAGAGGCGCCCTGGGGCATTGGATCAAGATCAAGGATACCCGCATCGACAACTATCAATGCGTGGTGCCCACCACATGGAATGGTTCACCGAGAGACAGCGAAGGCAATATCGGTGCTTTCGAAGCCTCATTGATGAACACTAAGGTGGAACGTGCAGATCAGCCGGTAGAAATACTGCGCACGCTGCATAGTTTCGACCCCTGTCTCGCCTGTTCCACCCACGTGATGAGTGAAGAGGGTAAGGAGCTGGCAAAGGTTAAGGTGCGGTAGTTACTAATCAGGCCATAGATATTAATACACTCAGCTGTCGTGTGTTTGCTCACGGCAAGGCATCAAAACGCCGCTGTAGCACTCCTACAGCAAGTTTTAGATAACGCAGTCCGTGAGCAAACACACGACGGCCTGTCATTAAATATCTATGACCTGGTTAGTATTCCGGATCTGAATTCACCATTCGTTTCAAGTTGTATTAGGAGTAGAGATGAAAAAGGCAATGATTGGTTTAAGTGGTTTGCTGGTAAGCGGGCCACTGTTGGCTCATGTTGGAGAGCACAGTGATGCAGAGTTTTTATCTGTAATTCTGCATCTGATGTCAGAACATCCACTGCCACTGTTGTTGGTTGGCGCTGTACTGGGTGGTTTGACCGTCACCAGGTTGCTCAGAAGTTGAAAAAGTACTGAAGCCAAGTTCGGTGCGGCAGGGCCGCACCCTACCTATATAAAAAAGACGTAGGGTACCGCCCAGCCGCACCAAACTGAATATCCGGCTCTTAGGGTCGGTTCGATTAGTGTTAACAGGCCCTAACATAAGATCGTTAATATCGATTCAGGAGAGACTCCAATGCAGACGACCATAAAACGCACTGCTGTCTATGTCTACGAAGCCCCCGTCAGATTATGGCATTGGGTTAATGCACTGGCGATTCTGGTTCTTGCTGTTACCGGTTATTTTATTGCTAATCCTCTGCCAACCATGCCAGGTGAAGCAAGCGACCACTTTCTTATGGGCTATATGCGTTTTGCCCATTTTGCTGCGGCCTATATATTTACGGTCGGATTTATCGGCAGAATCTATTGGGCCTTTGTCGGTAATGAACATTCGCGGGAGCTCTTTCATCTGCCATTCTATCGCCTCTCTTTCTGGAAAGAGTTAATGCACGAGATACGCTGGTACTCCTTTCTGGAAAAAGAGCCGAAGAAATATGAGGGCCATAACCCATTGGCCCATATCACTATGATTGTCATCATTACAGTGGGTGGCATTGCAATGGTCTTAACCGGCTTCTCACTCTATGCTGAACAGACCGGTCTGGGTAGTTGGCAGGATCAACTTTTTGGATGGTTGATCCCACTGGTCGGACAGAGTCAGGATGTTCGTATGTGGCACCACTGGGGAATGTGGGTCATTGTGGTTTTCGTGATCATCCATGTCTATGTCGCGATCCGTGAGGATATTGTCTCCCGTCAAAGCCTGATAAGTACCATGATCAGTGGATGGCGCATGTTCAAAGATGATCGTTCCTGAACGCATTAATTGAAACCCTCTGGCGTATTCATGGATGAAATTGATATGCCACATGATAAAGCGCGGTATCCGCGCTTTTTTTATCTCAGTTAATTTATGATGTGGTTGCTCAACTCTTTTATTGAACGTGGCTTAAGTAGATCTCTGTACAGACGAATTAGAGTTATTGAGGAGTCTTGATGCAATTATTTTGTCTCAACAATGTCTGTTATTAATATGGAAATTGATGTTGGGACTGTATGATGAGCGCATATATACCTCTAATAATCTGGCTTGTTAGTGCTGCTATTTGCATCTACATCGCAAGAAGGCGTCGTGTGAAACCCTCTTTTTTTCGTAATTTTATTGTTGTTCTGTTGGGGCCGTTTGCAATACCACTAGTGTTGCTTGCAGAATCAGAGACAACACAGCAGAACAGTAGCTGAATTGCGCAGAGAAAATCTGGGGCAGGGCGCGTACACGCTTCGGGTTACGCAGAGGGCATAAGCAATTAATAGAGGTGCCCTCAAAAGAAACAACTACTCTCCCTATTGCCGCCACTCAGAAGAACGATAGGAAAAAGTAACTATTCCCTCAGCTGACAAACTGATGACGATTGATCCCCAGTCGCTTGATGCGTGATGAGAGTGTTGTTGGTTTTAGCTGTAGTATTTCCGCAGCACCCTGCTGACCAAAAACTCTACCGTTGCTTTGCTTCAATGCAGCAATAATATTGTCGATCTCGTGCTGCCGTAGCTCCTCCTGAGTATAAATCGCAGAACTCTTTAAATTGGCAGGTCTTGGTGGGTTATTACTCTCCTTGTTGATGCTGAAGTCGAGGTGAATCCGGTGGTGTTGTGAAAGGATTACAGCGCGCTCGATAACGTTGATCAGTTCACGGATGTTACCGGGCCATGGATAGGAGAGCATGCGATCCATATCGCCTTGGGTAAACTGCAGTTCGCTCTTGCCGAACTTTGAGCAGGCGAGCTTGAGGAAGTGGCTGGCGAGGATAGGGATGTCCTCTTGTCGCTGACGCAGTGGTATAGAGACGATGGGAAAGACATTGAGTCGGAAGTAGAGATCCTCACGGAAGCGGTGTGCCTCGACTTCATCACGCAGTTCCCGGTTGGTGGCGGCGATGATGCGTACATCAACATGGCGGGTGACTGATTCACCCACCCGTTCGAACTGCTGCTCCTGCAGTACCCGCAACAGCTTGCCCTGCAGCTCCAGCGGTATCTCTCCAATCTCGTCCAGGAACAGGGTGCCGCCGTCGGCCAACTCAAAGCGGCCGGCGCGGTCGCTGATGGCACCGGAGAATGCGCCCTTGATGTGGCCGAAGAATTCACTCTCAAACAACTCATGGGGAATCGAGGCGCAATTGACCCGGATCATGGGACGGTCGTGGCGGCTGCTGTATTCGTGGATGGCGCGGGCTATCAGTTCCTTGCCGGTGCCGGACTCGCCGGTGATGAGTACTGCTGCACCGGTCGGTGCCACCAGATCGATCTGTTGGATTACCTGCTTGATGGTAGCACTTCGGCCAACGATCTCTTTATAGTTGTGCTCAATCAGATACTCCTCCTGAAGGTAGGCGTTCTCCTTCTCCAGTTTCAGTTTTAGCGCCTGCACTTGGTCGAGCGCTGCGCGCAGCTTCTCTTCCGCCTGTCTACGTTCGCTGATGTCACGAAAGATAATCACTGCGCCAACCAAGCGTCCCTCTTCAAGGATCGGGGTGCTGGTGTACTCCACCGGTATAGCTTTGCCCTCTTTGCTCCAGAAAACCTCGTTGTCCACATGACGTACCTCTCCGTCGCGAAAGGCGGCGAAGATGTGACACTCCTGTTCAGGATAGTGATCACCCCCGGGGTGACTGTAGTGAATCAGATTGTGCATGTTTCTGCCGGTCAGTTCATCGGCTTTCCAGCCAAGAATGCGCTCAGCAGCGGGGTTGATGAAACTGGTCTTACCCTCGGTATCCACACCGTAAATGCCCTCACCGGCGGCATTAAGAATCAATTGATTCTGCCGTTCGAACTCACTGAAAACAGATTCGATGCTTTTCCACCGTTCAAGTCCTTCGCGATGCAGGGAGTTAACCTCAGTTGTATGACGTAATTTTTCCAGCCGTTCGTAGTTGCGCAGGGTAAAGATCATCAGCTTGGTCTCCTCCTGCTGCTGCACACTGGCGGAGATCTCCAGCCGCAATAGCTCCCCCTCTGCTGTTTGTGCGCAGAGATCGTTGTTCCAGCTGTTTCCCTGGTGCAGAACCGCCTGAGTAAAGGAGATCATCTTTGCCAGATCGGAGAGAAATAGCTGACTGGGACGCAGTCTGAGTAAAGCCTCTTGCGGATAACCCAGCAACTGCCCGGCTGCTGGATTGGCCTGGACGATCTGATCGCTGAAGGGGTCGATCAGCACTACTGCTTCGCTAAGGTGAAAATAGATACTTTCTATCTGGGACTGCACGTGACTTACCTCGGATCTCAATACCTTTGATTTACCTACAAGAAAGATGCCAAGACTACGAAGTTTCGTAAACCAAGCTACGAAAATTCGTTAAATTACGAATATTCGTTGCATTGCGACTTACCATGATTAATCTGAAAATATCATAAAAACAATTACTTATATTTGTTGTGGCGCTATGGCACGGGGTTTGCAATTTCTCTTGTAGCAGTGCCTGTCAGTCTCTTCGCTGAAGGCGGTTGTAAAACAAATGCACCAGTCCGGTGCATACCCACCTGGTCATGCGCCGTGGGGAAACTGAGGAGTGATTATCCATGAGCTATAAGAGTCTTAACGATCCTTTCAATCCGGATGCGAGCCTGACCCACGAAAAGGGTTGCGAGTGCCAACAGTGTCAAGGTGCAACCTCGGCCGGGGCGGATCATCCTGCCCAAGAAGTCAAGGTGGCACTCGACTCGTTAGCACCGAAACAGACTCTCACCACGGATACGGCATCTGACGAAGCATCCTTCACCTCCACCGAAGAGATGATGGATCGTGCTATCGAAAGCGCAGTGGTGCGCTCCGTATTCGGTCACGACGAGATGAGCCGACGCTCTTTCCTTGGACTGATTGGTGCGGGTACCGCCAGCGCCCTGCTTGGCTCGATTTTTCCGATGGACGAAGCCAAGGCTGCGCTGAAAGAGAGTATGGGCACGGGCAAGCTGGAGAAGACCAAGCTTAATGTTGGTTTCGTGCCAATAACCTGCGCTACACCGATCATTATGGCCCATCCGATGGGCTTCTACAGCAAGTACGGTCTCGACGTGAATGTGATCAAGACCGCCGGTTGGGCTGTGGCACGGGACAAATCATTGGCCAATGAATATGACGCTGCTCATATGTTAACCCCCATGCCCCTGGCGATGAGTATGGGTGCCGGCTCCGTTGCAAAGCCCTTCATTATGCCAGCGGTTGAGAATATCAATGGTCAGGCCATCGTGCTGCATGTGGACCACAAAGATAAACGCGACCCGAAACAGTGGAAGGGCTTCAAGTTCGGTGTACCCTTCGAGTACTCGATGCATAATTTTCTGTTGCGCTACTATGTGGCGGAGCATGGTCTTGACCCTGATAAGGACATCCAGATCCGTGTCGTACCACCACCGGAAATGGTGGCCAATCTGCGCGCAGGTAACCTGGATGGATACCTCTCCCCAGATCCATTCAACCAGCGAGCGGTATGGGAGAAGGTGGGCTTTATTCATACCCTGACCAAGGATATCTGGGAGGGTCATCCCTGTTGCGCCTTTGCCTGCTCTCAGGAGTTCGCCGACACCCACCCCAATACCTACGGTGCCTTACTGCGTTCCATTATCGATGCCACCCACTACTCAGCCAATCAGGAGAATCGCAAGGAGATCGCTGCCGCCATCGCACCGAAAAACTACCTCAACCAGCCTGTGCCGGTTATCGAGCAGGTGCTAACTGGCCGTTATGCCGACGGAATGGGCGGGGTACAGAACGTACCCGATCGCATCGATTTCGACCCCTTCCCCTGGCACTCAATGGGGGTCTGGATCCTGACCCAGATGAAGCGTTGGGGTTACATTGATGGTGAGGTCAACTATAAGCAGATTGCCGAGCAGGTCTATCTTGCGGCCGACACCGCCAAGATCATGAAAGAGCTGGGTTATGAGCCGCCGACCAAAACCTATGAGAACTACACCATCATGGGCAAGGAGTTCGACTATACCCAGCCGGAAGCTTACGTCAAAAGCTTTGCCATCAGGAGGGGTGATGCATAAATCCCTGCGAATCAGGGCGGCTATCGTATCGTTGGTGCTGCTTGCGCTTTTTCTGGGTATCTGGGAGGGGCTCAATATCGCTCCCAGTGATAGCAAGCCATTGACCGAATACGAAATCCTCATGGGGGGCGCCTCGCAAGAGGCGCGGGTACCCCCGCCATCGGCTGTGATTGAGTTGGCCGTCAAGGAGCTGAGTAACCCCTTCTATGATGCGGGGCCTAACGATAAGGGGATCGGTATCCAGTTGGGGTACTCCCTCTACCGGGTATTGACCGGCTTCCTGCTGGCTGCTCTGGTGGCACTGCCAATCGGTTTTCTGGTGGGCATGTCACCGCTGATGCAGCGAGCGCTTAACCCCTTTATTCAGGTGCTGAAGCCTATCTCGCCTTTGGCCTGGATGCCATTGGCACTTTTTATAATTAAAGACTCAGAGACCTCGGCCATATTCGTTATCTTTATCTGTTCCATCTGGCCGATGCTGATCAACACCGCTTTCGGTGTTGCCAATGTGCGTCAGGATTGGATCAACGTTGCACGCACCCATGAGTTGGGCCACCTGAAGACCGCTTTCCAGGTAATACTACCGGCTGCTGCGCCGACCATCCTTACAGGCATGCGCATCTCTATCGGCATCGCTTGGTTGGTGATCGTTGCCGCCGAGATGCTGGTGGGTGGAACAGGCATCGGTTATTACGTCTGGAATGAGTGGAACAACCTTGATCTCACCAGTGTGATCTTCTCCATTTTGATGATCGGTCTGGTGGGCATGTTGCTCGATACCGCACTGGCCACTATCAACCGTCTGGTCGAGTACGAGGAGTAGTTATGAGTAACCATTTCGTTGAAGTTGAGGGACTTGCTAAACGCTATCCCTCGCCGGGAGGGGACGAAGATCTGACGGTATTCGAAAACGCCAACTTCGGTATCGATAGGGGTGAATTCGTCTGCATCATTGGACACTCCGGCTGTGGCAAATCGACCATCCTCAACATCCTGGCTGGCCTTGACGAGGCAAGTGAGGGTGGCGTGATCATGAACAGCAGGGAGGTCTCCGGCCCGAGCCTGGAGCGGGGTGTGGTGTTTCAGAACTACAGTCTGCTGCCTTGGCGTAGCACACTCAAAAACATTACTTTTGCAGTACAGGCGCGCTGGCCCAAATGGAGCAAGGAGCAAGTGATGGAGCAGAGCATGCGCTTTCTCGAACTGGTTGGGCTGAAGGGGGTGGAGCAGCGCAAGCCTTCGCAACTCTCCGGCGGCATGCGGCAACGGGTGAGTATAGCCCGTGCCTTTGCTACTCAACCGCAGTTGCTACTGATGGACGAGCCTTTTGGTGCCCTGGATGCACTGACACGCGGCATGATCCAGGAGGAGTTGATAAAAATCTGGGAAGAGACCCAGCAGACCGTTTTTATGATCACCCACGATGTGGATGAGGCGATTCTCCTATCCGACCGCATCCTGCTGATGACAAACGGTCCGAAGGCGAGAGTTGCAGAGTCAGTGAAGGTTTCGGTTCCGCGTCCACGCAATCGCACCGACATCATTCACCATCCCGCTTACTACAAGATCCGCAACCACCTGGTGGACTTCCTGGTTAATCGTTCCAAGGAGCTTTCAGGTTCCGCCGACAGAGCGGAAGTTGCCGATAGCAAACATCCTCTGGTGGTCGACCCGGCTGTAGAAGAGGCGGATCTCAGCAGCACTGAAAGATTGAAACAGGCGGCTGTTTAACAGCTGTCACAAAGAGACAATACTAAACGAGGTAAGAGAAGATGAATAAATTGGAAATGACCGAAGTGATCATGGCTGCCAAGAAGAGCTCTGGTCTGAGTTGGGAAGCCATCGCAGAGAAGGTGGGTCTGGCTCCGGTGTTTTTGACCTCTGCTTGTCTGGGTATGAATAGCTTGAAGGCGGAATTTGCAGACAAACTTTGCGATTCTTTGGGTCTGTCGCCTGAGGTCTCTGGTGTGTTGCAGGAGTTTCCTCATAAGAGCTGGGACAAAGCAATACCTACCGATCCGGTGATCTACCGTTTTTACGAGGCTATTGGTGTCTATGGAGAGACCATCAAGGAACTGATCCACGAAAAGTTTGGTGACGGTATCATGAGCGCAATCGATTTCTCCATGCATATCGACAAGGAGGAGAATCCTGTTGGTGATCGAGTGGTCATCACCATGAATGGTAAGTTTTTGCCCTATAAAAGTTGGTGAGCCGTTCGCGCCTTTGCTCTGATTAAGATTGCCACCGTTGGATGAATAGGAAAAATAGCATTTAGATAAATCCATATTGCGAGATGGGAAGGTATTGTCTCCCGTCAAAGCGTGATTAGTGCCTTGATTCAAGGATGATCGATCCTGAACAGACAAATTTAACCCTCTGGCGTATTCATGGATGAAATTGATATGCCACTTGATAAAGCGCGGTATCCGCGCTTTTTTTATATATCAGCTATTGATTAAGATGGGGGTAGGTGTGGCTGTATATTGTCTCTTTCTGGCTATTCAGTCGCACCATCTGTCTATTGATGTTTTTTCTGCCCCCCCTGATTAACAATAAAACCATTTGTAGTGTAAGTGATTATCAACTGATCACTTTTTTCCAGAATCAGCTAAAGAACCTGACAAAAGTAATACTTATGTATATGCAGTGGTAAGTAAGTGATCATAATGTCCCAAACTTGCAACACAACTATCCATTCGATTCTCTTAATGGTTTGTGATCTTCATAAAAAACCTCATAAAAACAAACATTAAGACTTAATTCGCTAGGTTGGCGCGTGGCTTGCAAACCATGCTTGATAACTTAACTCTCAACACAGAGTCTGCCAATGAGTGACCAACCTTCAGTATTGATTCTCGGTATCGGTAATCTGCTTTGGGCTGACGAGGGGTTTGGTGTGCGTGCCCTGGAGAGCCTGCAGCGTACCTTTTCATTCCCTTCCAATGTGCGGCTGTTGGATGGGGGAACCCAGGGCATCTACCTGGTGCAGCATATTCGCGAGGCAGATGTACTGGTGGTGTTCGATGCGGTGGATTACGGCCTGCCCGGCGGTACTTTAAAGCGGGTGGAAGGTGACCAGGTGCCGAAGTTTCTCGGTGCAAAAAAGGTCAGCTTGCATCAGACCGGTTTTCAAGAGGTTTTGGCGATGGCTGAGATGTTGGGTGACTATCCTCAGCAGCTGTTGCTGGTTGGTGTGCAGCCCGCTCTACTGGAGGACTTCGGTGGCAGTCTGCAGCCTGAGGTGAAAGCGCAAATCGAGCCGGCTATCGAGGTGGCGTTAGAGTACCTTGAAGGCTTTGGTGTTCATGCAACGCGCCGGGAAGTCCCTAT
Source organism: Candidatus Thiodiazotropha sp. AKAK3 (assembly GCF_058244645.1). Lineage (NCBI taxonomy): Bacteria > Pseudomonadati > Pseudomonadota > Gammaproteobacteria > Chromatiales > Sedimenticolaceae > Candidatus Thiodiazotropha > Candidatus Thiodiazotropha sp. AKAK3. The sequence goes on along the minus strand of NZ_JBSYOQ010000042.1, from coordinate 100,397 downwards.
CACTCCCGACCCTCTTTTACAGGGGGCAATATCCGATATTCAACTCTATGAAGCTGAGCGTCCCTCGGAAGTTGATGCCTGCCGGGCAGGGGATGCCAGGGTATTGGAATCGGAAGCATTTCGTCTCGCCTATCGACCAGCTGCTTTGGATGGTGAGGCGGTCAGTGTTGGAGTGGATGCCCATCTGGATAAATACAGAGAGGGTGGTTCTCAATAGTGTGTATCGGTATTCCCATGCAGGTGGTCTCTTGCGAAGGTAGTTATGCCCTCTGTGAAGGTATGGGCGAAAGCCGAAGGGTGGATACCCTGCTTGTAGGTGACCAACAGCCAGGCAGTTGGTTACTGGTGTTTCTGGATAGCGCCAGAGAAGTTTTGAGTGAGCAGCGTGCGGATCAGATACGTCAGGCCTTGCTGGCGCTTGATATGGCGTTACAGGGTGAAACAGAGGTTGGGCATATGTTTGCTGACCTGGTGGATAGGGAACCCCAACTGCCTGAACATCTCAGGTCAAAACAGTAGTGGTGCCAGGTTCGTTAAATTGAAGATGGAATGGAGTTAGCTTAACCATCGAGACCTGGTGGGGCGTGGCCCCACCCAACGTTAGAAAGTGTAGGTAGGGTGGGGCCATGCCCCACCAGAAAGAGTGAGTCATCCTCAGAAAGTGTAGGTAGGGTTGGGCCATGCCCCACCAAAATGAGTGAGTCATCCTCACACATTCATGATTTTGAATTAATTCTCGAATACCAGTGATATTCGTAACAGGTCCTAATTACAGGAGATCATCATGGCTTCAGCCTTGATCAATCAACTCATAGATCAGAGAGGTATTGCTGTTGTCGATGAGCAATCCCTTTATAGCTTCACGCAAAATCATAGGAATACGCTGTTGTTCTTTACAGAGAACCCTGTGCAATTTCCTGAGAGTAACGATGTGGCTGTTGTGTTGCCCCTGTTGATGGATGCTTTTGTTGATCGATTTCAAGTTGGCCTGGTCGATCGGTCATCTGAACATCAGCTGCATGCCCGTTATCCCTTCGATGGTTGGCCAGCCCTTGTAATGCTGCAGGATGGAGACTATGTCGGCGCTATTTCCCGGATGCAGGACTGGGATGTCTACCTATCTGAAATTGAGCGTCTTCTGAGTGCGGAACCTTCTGGGGTAAAACCTATCAGCATCCCTGTCGTGAGCGCAGATTCCTGTAGCCAATAAATCGGTACAACCATCATGAATGAAATCAATATCCCGATCACCGTCAGTGGCCCCGGTTCTCAACCGGAGGAAGAGGATGGTTCAAGCCTCGATATTCTTCAGCTGCCATCTGAGATGACCACCTTCAGCATGCCCGAGATACCTGAAGCAGATGATTTGGAAGGTTTGCAAGAGGGTATTTCCTTTCTCAAAAAACTCGATGAAGTACTGAAACTTCAAGCCAGATCCAGGAGTGTGCAAGCAGAAGTTCTGGATATTACTCATCTGGATTCTGCGAATAGTGAACTGGTCGATCAGGTGCTTGGAGAAGGTGAAGTGAGCATGCTCTTCAGTTCCCCAGATTGCACTGCACGGATCCAGGAATCGGTTATGGCAGGTCTATGGCGGGTCAGGTATTTCGACAAATCAGGTGAAGTGACGACAGACACCATCGAAGTCGCTTATGTACCCAAGCTATGTCAGCGCTATGTATTCAAAAATGCTTCACATCGTGTTGAGACTCAGCGTGATGCAATTCCCAAAGGGGTGATCAATGCACCACCACTGGTTGCAGAGATCAATGACAAGGTTGCTGAGTATCGGCCTGGCCGGGAGAGTCACGTCATCAATCTGACCCTGCTGCCACAAACCGAAGAAGATCTGCTGTTCTTGATGAACAGTCTGGGCGAAGGGCCCTTGACCATACTCTCCAGAGGTTATGGGAATTGCCGAATCAGCAGTACCAAGGTTGAAAATGTCTGGTGGGTGCAGTACTTCAACTCTCAGGATAAAAATATCCTTAATACGATTGAGATCGGCGCAACCCCCGCCGTAGCCGCAGCGGCTCATGAAGATATTCAAGACAGTGCCGAGCGTCTGGGCGAGATTCTTGAGGCCTACTTGTGAATCCTGATTTTTTCGGCGGCTCCTATGGCGGCGATGACAGCAAGCTGGATGATGCATGCCGCCTTGAGTGTAAGATCTGCTGGCATATCTATGATCCAGCTGAGGGAGATGAGTATTGGCAAATTCCGCCTGGCACACCATTTTCTCAACTGCCTGATCATTGGAGCTGTCCCAATTGTGACGGTAAGAAGCAGGAGTTTATGGTATTGAGGGAGGAAGCATGATCTGTCCCGACTATCTGATGGAAGGGTTGGAGCTGCAGTTCCGCACCATTGAAAAACAGCGTATGCAAGGGCTACCTCTACTGAATCCGGCGTTGAAGGTGAAAGCTGTAGGTTTCCGTGAATGGAACAACCATTGCCTGGGGGTAATGATCACACCCTGGTTTATGAATCTGATGCTGATACCCCATGAGGGGGATAGCTGGAAAGAGCGCCAAATCGGTGAAAAAGAGCTACATCAACTCCCTTCTGGTCCCTATGAATTTATTCTCGGTGAAGAGGAGGGCATCGGCCGATATCAAATGTGCTCACTCTTTTCCCCGGTGTTTGAATTTGCCGATCAGGTGACTGCTGTGGAGACCGCTGAGCAGGTGATGCTCGCTCTAATGGATGATAAAAATCAAGATGGCCTCTCCACTCGAGAAAGTGAGATCACACGGCGTTGGCAGGGAGAGACAGAAGAAGAGGTAGAGAAGAACCCTGAAATCGAGAGTGAGGAAGAATCACCGGGGATCAGTAAACGGTTGCAGCAACCGCTAACTCGTCGTGAGCTGTTGCGTGGTGCTATTGATCAGGATTGTGAGCAGTGAGTATCGAAGGGGAATTAAGGATAACCCTGCAGTGTCATGGTGAGCAGGTACGTCAAGTTGATATTATTTCAACCCGCCCCCTGCAACTGACTCGGATGTTTAATGGAAAGTCAGTTGATGAACTACTCACTATGATTCCAATGCTCTACAGCGTTTGTGGTACCGCACAATCTGCTGCTGCAGTTAAGGCTTGCCGTATGGCGAGCGGTCAGAGTAGCGATCCCCAAACCGATCTGCTTGAACAGATATTGGTTAATGTTGAGATGGCACGAGAACATCTTTGGCGCATCCTCAGCGACTGGTCCACTTCAGATGTAGGCAGACTGAATCATGATCTTACATCATCTCTTGCGACCTTGATGAACGATGCGAAGCTGGCCTGTTTTCCTGAAGGGGACAGCTTTAGGATAAAACCGGTTGTTGCATTTGATTCAGCAAAGATTGAATCGATTATCAGACGAATCACGACTATCTCCTCTGAGAATGTTTTTAGCCTTAATGCCACTGAGTGGTATGGAATAGAAGATATAGAGACATTTAATCACTGGCTCGATAAAACAGAGACCGATGCTGCACTACTACTTAGAAGATTGCGTGATGGAACAGTTGCCAGGTTAGGCGAAGGTGAAGCACTGCCACTGCCACAAATTGATCACCATGAGATGTCAAAACGACTTTCACAAGCTGATGCTGAAGCCTTTATAGCGGCGCCAGAGTGGGGCGGTCATGTTTATGAGACTGGCCCTTTGACACGACAGAGTGCCCATCCAATGCTACAGCAGCTGATGCAGGAGTATGGTAACGGGGTATATGCCCGCATGGTTGCCAAGCTGGTTGAACTGGCCTCTCTACCGAGTCATCTTGCACAGCAGCTGAATCTATTGGAAACAGAGAGTGACTCAGTTCAACAAAAGCATGATGTTGTGATGTCACAGCAGGGCATTGGTGAAATTGAAGCGGCGAGAGGACGTCTTTTTCATCGCGCTGTGGTGCGAGATGGCATCGTCTCAAGTTATCAGATCCTTGCTCCCACTGAGTGGAATTTTCATCCATTAGGCGTTGTGGCTCGCGGTTTGAAACGTCTTTCGATAGGGCGTGAATCTTTAATGAAACAACAAGCAGAACTGCTGATTAATGCAGTTGATCCTTGTGTCGGTTTTAGTCTGGAAATTTGCTGATGCATGAGATGTCTCTATGTGAAGGTGTGTTACAGATCGTTGAAGAGAGTGCTACGAATCAGGGTTTCAGCAAAGTGAAAACAGTCTGTCTGGAGATTGGTGCACTATCCGGTGTTGAAATTGAAGCGATGCGGTTTGGTTTTGATGTGGTGATGAAAGGCTCTCTGGCTGATGGCGCGACGTTGGAGATAATTAATATCCCAGGTGAAGCCTGGTGTATGCCTTGCGCAAAGCGGGTTGAAGTCTCAGCTCGATTCGATGCCTGTCCTGAATGTGGCAGTTTTCAACTTCAGGTTACAGGGGGTGATGAGATGCGGGTTAAGGAACTTGAGGTTGAGTAGGGCAGAGCCCAAAAAATCAGTTAAAGAATTTTCGTTAATGCAGATTAACAATTGAGGTAAACAGCGATGTGTACTGTCTGTGGATGCAGTGAAGGTGAAACAACAATTCATGAACATAAGCATGATCATAATCATGACCATCAACAGAAGCATGATCATGAACATACCCACGACTATGGTCAGGGTCCAGCCCATGCTCATGCACCGGGTATGACACAATCGCGTATGGTTCAGATCGAGCAGGATATTCTGGGTAAGAACAATCAATACGCTGCTGAGAATCGTCGTTATTTCAGTAAACATGGGATTCATACCTTAAACCTGGTATCCAGTCCTGGTTCGGGAAAAACCACTTTGCTGGCCCGTACAATTGAAGATATGAAGGCTGAGCACGCCATCTCTGTGATCGAAGGTGATCAACAGACCACCAATGATGCAGAACGTATTCGCGCTACCGGAGTCAAGGCGATACAGATCAACACTGGTAAAGGTTGCCATCTGGATGGTCACATGGTTGGACATGCGATGCAGAGTTTACAGCCGGAAGATGAAAGTCTGTTGTTTATAGAGAACGTTGGTAATCTGGTTTGTCCTGCAGCTTTTGATCTTGGTGAGGCGCACAAGGTGGCGATACTTTCAGTGACTGAAGGGGAAGACAAGCCGATCAAGTATCCCGACATGTTTCATGCTGCAGATCTGATGTTGCTTAACAAAATCGATCTGTTACCCCATCTGAACTTTGATGTTGAGCGCTGTATCGCCTATGCCCAGCAGGTCAATCCCCGTATTCGTGTGCTGCAGCTTTCTGCAACGACAGGTGAAGGGATGGAGGCATGGTATCAGTGGATTGTCGCTACACGGCAGACGGCTTTGATTGGATATCGCTCGAAAACGGCCTAGAGGTGCTGGTGCGGCAGGGCCGCACCCTACCTATAAAAAAAGACGTGGGCTGCGGCCCTGCCGCACCAACAACTGCTGGAGTAAACGAAAATGTGTCTGGCCATACCGGCAAAAGTTGTCGCCATCAATGAGCTTGGGGATAACGCAACCGTAGCGCTGGGTGAAGTCAAGAAGGAGGTCTCCCTGGCGTTGGTTGATGATGTAAGAGTGGATGATTTTTTACTCATCCATGTAGGTTATGCACTCAATAAAGTCAGCGAGGAAGAGGCGCAGAGAACTCTGGAACTCTTTGCCCAGGCCGGGGTGACACCATGAAATATGTAGATGAGTTTCGACAGCACAAACTGGCAAAACAGTTGGCGGCAGCGATCAGACAAGAGGTTGATGTTGACAGAAACTACAATTTGATGGAGTTCTGTGGTGGTCATACCCATGCGATTTTCCGTTATGGGGTAGAGGATCTGATGCCGGACAATGTGCGCTTTGTGCATGGGCCAGGCTGTCCTGTCTGTGTGCTTCCGGTGGGACGTATTGATAGTGCGATTCATCTGGTTGAAGCTGAGGATGTCATTCTTTGCACTTACGGCGACCTGCTGCGTGTACCGGCAAGCGGACGTAACAGTCTGATCAAAGTCAAAGCCGCAGGCGGTGATGTAAGAATGGTCTATTCAACCCAGGATGCGTTGAAGATCGCTCGGGAAAATCCCCATCGGGAAGTGGTTTTTCTGGCGATCGGTTTTGAGACTACCACCCCTCCCAGTGCTGTCGCACTGCAGCAGGCGAAACAGCAGGGGCTGAAAAATTTCAGTCTGTTTTGTAATCATGTGCTGACCCCGGCAGCAATACAAAATATTCTTGAGTCGCCTGAAGTACGAGAGATTGGTTCTGTCTCTATTCACGGTTTCTTTGGTCCCTCTCATGTCAGTTCAGTCATCGGCAGTCGTCCCTATGAGTTTTTTGCCGAAGAGTTTCAACGGCCGGTTGTGATTGCCGGATTCGAACCCCTGGATGTTATGCAGTCTGCATTGATGTTGATTCGTCAACTGAATGAGGGGCGTTTTGAAGTAGAGAATGAATATACCCGGGTAGTGACCCGTGACGGTAATCGAAAGGCACAAAAGCTGGTTGCCGATGTATTCGAACTTCGTCGCAGTTTTGAGTGGCGTGGTTTGGGCATGGTGCCCTACAGTGCCTTACGCATTAAATCGGACTACCAGGAGTTTGATGCTGAGCAACGTTTTAAGATTCCGGTGAGCCAGGCCAAAGAGGTCAAAGGGTGTGAATGTCCCGCCATCCTGCGTGGCGCTAAACGACCTACCGACTGCAAGCTGTTTGGTGTGGTCTGTACACCGGATAACCCTATGGGGTCCTGTATGGTCTCATCTGAAGGGGCTTGCGCGGCTTATTGGAGTTATGGGCGTTTTCGTCTACCGGAGACAAAAAGCGCATGAACAGATCATTGACTGAGGTGATCCTATGAACGCGGTTGTAAAACCTTTTCCGCTACGACTCGATACCCGTAATGCTAAGGTCGACATGACCCATGGCAGTGGTGGACGAGCAATGGCGCAGTTGATAGAAGAGCTGTTTTTAAAACACTTCGACAACGAACTACTGCGGCAGGCCAATGATCAGGCCAGTTTTGAAGTGGACGCCGGACGAATGGTGATGAGTGTGGATGGACATGTTATCTCGCCACTCTTTTTCCCCGGCGGCGATATCGGCTCCCTTGCGGTTCATGGCACCATCAATGATGTGGCTATGTCCGGTGCCCGACCCAGTTATCTCTCTGCAGGCTTTATTCTGGAGGAGGGGTTTCCTCTTGCAGATCTGGAGCGCATCGTAATCAGTATGGCCCAGGCTGCCAGTGATGCGGGTGTGCCGATAGTAACCGGTGATACCAAGGTGGTGGAAAAAGGTAAGGGGGATGGTGTCTTCATCACAACCACAGGTATCGGAGTTGTGCCGAAAGGGGTCGCTATTTCCGGCGACCGCGCTCAGGTTGGTGATGTGATCCTGGTTAACGGCACTATGGGTGACCATGGTGTGACCATCATGTCGAGCCGGGAGAACCTGACCTTTGAGACAACGTTAACCTCTGACTCAGCTGCCTTGCACCACTTGGTAGAGAAGATGGTGGATAGAGCGCCCGACATTCACTGTCTGCGTGATCCCACCCGGGGTGGTCTGGCGACGACATTGAATGAATTGGCTCGTCAATCTCAAGTCGGTATGCATCTGCTTGAAGCGGATATTCCAGTCAAACCGGCAGTGGCTTCCGCCTGTGAGCTGCTTGGTCTGGATCCGCTTTATGTGGCCAATGAGGGTAAGTTGATCTGTATCTGTTCCGCAGAAGATGCAGAGCAGTTATTGCCGGTTATGCGACAGCATCCATTGGGACGAGAGAGCGCCATCATTGGGCGGGTAACCGAAGATCCTCACCACTTTGTGCAGATGGAGACGCTGTTTGGTGGCAGCCGGGTGGTTGACTGGCTCTCCGGTGAACAGCTGCCAAGAATCTGCTGATCAGGTCATATCAATGCGTATACTGTTTTTGACACACGCTTTTAACAGCCTCACCCAGAGGTTGTTTATAGAGCTTGAAGCTCAAGGCCATCAGCTGTCGGTCGAATTTGATATCAACGATACAGTTGCGCAAGAGGCAGTTTCTCTTTTTACACCCGATTTGATTATTGCCCCTTTCCTGAAGCGGGCCATAGCGGAATCGATCTGGCGTAACCAGACCTGTCTTGTGGTGCATCCCGGTATACCCGGTGATCGGGGGCCATCATCCCTGGATTGGGCGATTCTTCAAGGGCAATCCCGTTGGGGGGTGACTGTTTTACAGGCCAATGGCGAAATGGATGGTGGTGATATCTGGGCCAGTTGTGAGTTTGAAATGCGCCAGGCCAGCAAGGGCAGTCTCTACAGAAATGAAGTAACAGAAGCCGCGGTGCAAGCTGTGCTGCTTGCGGTTGATCGTTTTCAGGGCGGTGAATATAAACCGCAGTCCCAGAAGCATCTTGACCCTTTAACCAGTGGAGATTGGCAGCCGCTCATGCCTCAGGCAGAACGCGCTATCGACTGGAACTCGGATACTACCGATCAGGTTATCAAAAAGATCCACTCCGCTGATGGTATGCCAGGGGTTAAACAGGAACTCTTTGGCCAGACATTCTATCTCTACGATGTCAGGGCAGAGTCCAGACTATCCGGCAAACCTGGTGAGCTCATTGCCAGATGCGGTGCAGGGATCTGTATTGCCACACTTGATGGCGCTGTCTGGATTGGTCATCTCAAAGCCTGTGACGGCGAGCATCACTTTAAACTGCCTGCCAGCCTCTTGCTGGCTGATGAGGTGAGCAATCTGCCTGAAATCGAAGCGGATGAAGAGAGTGGCTACCGTGAAATCTGGTATCAAGAGGCTGACCGGGTCGGCTATCTACACTTTCCATTTTATAACGGTGCTATGAGTACCAAGCAGTGTCAGGATTTACTCGATGCATACCGTCTTGCAAAGCAGTGTGATACCCAGGCGATTGTACTTTTAGGAGGCCCCGATTACTGGTCGAACGGCATGCACCTCAACTGCATTGAAGCGGCTGACAGTCCCGCTGATGCCTCTTGGGAAAACATCAATGCCATTGATGATCTTGCGCTGGAAATCGTTACCACTGAAAGCCATCTGACAATTGCCGCTCTGCAAGGCAATGCAGGCGCCGGAGGTGTTTTTCTGGCCAGGGCTGCGGATGAGGTATGGGCCAGAAAAGGCGTGATCCTGAATCCCCATTACAAGGATATGGGAAACCTCTATGGCTCAGAGTATTGGAGTTATCTGCTACCCCGCTATGTCGGGGAAGAGCATGCTGTAACCATCGTCAACAATCGTCTGCCGTTGGGTGTACCCCAGGCTGCTGAATTGCAGTTGGTCGATCGGGTCGTTGATAGCAGCAGTCAGTTATTCATTTCTCAGGTCAAACGTCTTGCGGTATCGATGATAGGTGCACCAGCGTTTGCAAAGCGTCTACATTATAAGAATGTTCGCCGCAGTGCGGATGAGCGTCAAAAACCCCTGTCTAGTTACAGGGAAGAGGAACTGGAACAGATGAAACGCAATTTCTACGGCTTTGATCCAAGCTACCATATTGCCCGGTACAACTTTGTACACAAGGTTGCCAAGTCCCGCACACCACTGACGATCGCTCGACATCGTCGTAGTGACACAATCTGGAAATATGCATCATGAGCCCACGTCCTACTGTTTTGATAGTTGATGATGAAGTCCGCAGTTTGGAGACGCTTGAGAGAATCTTAGAGGATGACTTCGATATTCAGACTGCTCAGAATGTCGAACAGGCCAGACTCATTCTGCAGAGCAAATGGGTGCAGCTTATCCTCTGCGATCAGCGTATGCCCGATATGACTGGTGTGGAGTTTCTAAAACAGGTTCGTGAACAGTGGCCCGATGTGATTCGGATGATCATCTCAGGTTATACCGATTCTGAAGATATCATCAGCGCAGTAAATGAAGCGGGTATCTACCAGTTCATTACCAAACCCTGGCATCCGGACAGTCTGATTCTACTGTTGAAGAATGCAGCTGAACTATTCGAGTTACAGCGCAAGAATGAGGTTCTCAGTGTCGAGTTGAAGATGTCCCCCAGTCGTCTGCAATCGTTGATGGATAAAAAAAGCAAGCGACTGCGTGAGGATTACAGTTGCGATGATCAGATTGTACGCAGCCCCCAAAGCTGCATGAATCAGGTCTGCGAAAAGATACGAAGAGTCTCACCCTATGACATCTCTGTGTTACTGACCGGTGAATCCGGAACAGGTAAAGAGTTGGCAGCCCGGGCGCTGCACTACAACAGTAATCGTTGGCAACAACCCTTCGTGGTTGAGAATTGCGGCGCACTGCCCGACGAACTGCTGGAGAGTGAGTTGTTTGGATATAAACGAGGCGCCTTTACCGGAGCGGTGGAAGATCGTGCCGGACTGTTTGAACGAGCCAATGGTGGCACGGTGTTTCTTGACGAAGTGGGGGAAGTTTCACCCGCATTTCAAGTGAAGTTACTTCGAGTGTTGCAAGAGGGTGAGATACGCCCGCTGGGCAGCAGTCAGACCCGGCAGGTTGATGTACGCATCATTGCTGCCACCAACCGGGACTTGGAACAAGAGGTGAGAGAGGGACGATTTCGTGAGGATCTCTACTACCGACTGGCCTCAGTAACGATACAGTTGCCGGCACTGCGCGAACGCAAGATAGATATTCCATTGATCGCCAACACTATCCTTGAGGCCTCAATCAAACAGTTGGGCAAAGAAGTTGAGGGCTTTACTACTGAAACCCTGGCCTGTATGCAGGCCTACCATTGGCCCGGTAATGTACGGGAACTGCAGAACGAAATCCGCCATATGTTAGTGATGGGGGAGAGTGATTTACTTGGCGCTGATCTACTCTCGCCAAGGGTTTTGAGAGCCGCGCCTGAAGAGTATGAAGCCGATATGCTGATGATGGGTGAGCTGCAAGGGTCACTCAAGGAGCGTGTTGAATCACTAGAGGCTCGTATTCTCAAAGAGTGTCTGATTCGTAATCGTTGGAATAAGAGCCAGGCAGCGAAAGAGATGGGGCTCTCACGTGTCGGTCTGCGCAGCAAACTGGAGCGTTATGGTTTGGAGAAGATCGAACAGCTTAGAGATGATGAAGATATGGTGGTCTGAGCCATTAGAGAAATAATTGGTTCGACAGGTACATTACCAATATGACGTAGGGTGCGGCCCTGCCGCACCAAACCCATAACATCGACAGTAAAACCATAAGATGCATACCTTATCAATACACTCAAATGACCCGGAATCAATGACCCATTAACATGGAGCAGTTATGACAGAGACCAAGCTATCTCAAACTACTAGCCTGATCGACAAGGTGGGTATGGAAACACCAATGGAATTCACCGAATCCACTGAGCATGCCTGGATCGATGTGATTCAGAAGATGGATAAGGTCTATGCCGATCTGGTGCATTATCAAGTGGAGCTGGAACAGAAGAACGCGGAGCTGGAAGAGACACAACAGTTTATCCGCAGCGTACTTGAGTCGATGACAGAGGTACTGATTGTTTGTGATGTGCAGGGTCGTATCCTGCAAGTGAATCAGGCATTGGAGGATCTGACCGGTAAACCTGAAAGCGAATGGTTGCATCGATCTTTTGTCGAACTTTTCGGTTCTGAGTCGCAATCACTGGTAGGTGGGTTCGCAGAAAAATTAGGCAGTGATGCGATTGTCGATTGTGAAGTGAGTCTGCAAACCCTCGAAGGGGGCACCATGCCTCTGGCGATGAACTGCTCCTCCCGTTACGACGTTAAAGGACGCCTAATGGGTATGGTATTGATAGGCCGGCCCGTTGGAGAACTGAGACGAGCCTATGAGAAACTCAACAAGGCGCATGGCGATCTGAAACAGACCCAGGAGCAGTTGGTTCATTCTGAGAAGATGGCTTCACTCGGTCGCCTGGTGGCTGGTGTTGCTCATGAGTTGAACAATCCAATCAGTGTTGTGTTCGGAAATATGCATGCTTTGAAACGCTACGCTGAAAGGATCAACGGCTATCTGACTGAAGTAGGGGGTCACCTGCAACCTGAACTTCATCAACAACTTCGTGAAAATCATCGTATCGATCGCATTGAATCGGATATGGGGCCATTGATCGAAGGCACCATGGAGGGGGCTGAACGCATCAGTAACATTGTACTTGATCTGCGACGCTACTCCGGAGTGCAAAAAGAGAGTGAGGAATCCTTCGACCTGCATCAAGTGATTAAAACAGCCATCCACTGGGTTGTGAAAGCGGCGCGGGAGCAGTTGGAAGTCATATTTGATTTAAGGGGAGAATTTCTGATTACCGGACGTCAGGGGCAGGTTCACCAGATTCTCATCAACCTTTTGCAGAATGCTATCGATGTCATGGAGGGACAACAAAAACCAAGACTGACCATCCACTGTGTTAAAGAAAATGAGAACGTCCTGGTCAGTGTTAAAGATGAAGGCGCAGGTATTCCAAAGCAGGATCTGAAAAAGATATTCGACCCATTCTTTACCACTAAAGAGGTAGGCAAGGGAACCGGTCTTGGACTCTACATCAGCTACGGCTTGGCAAGAGATATGGGGGGGGACCTGAAGGCAGGTAATCACCCTGAGGGTGGCGCCATCTTTACCCTTCAACTTCCACGCAACGGAGCTGGCGATGGCTGAAACTGAGCACCAGCCTCTGAATCTGCTATGGCTGCAATCCGGCGGCTGTGGCGGTTGCACACTCTCTCTGCTCTGTGCCGAGGCTCCGGATATTTTTACCACACTGCAGAGTGCGGGAATCAATCTGCTCTGGCACCCTTCAATCAGTGAAGCTTCAGGCAGTGAACTGATAGAGCTGTTGCAGAATATTCTGCATGGAGAGGTGCCTCTTGATCTGCTCTGTCTCGAGGGTTCGGTGGTGTGTGGACCTAATGGTAGCGGTAAATTTCATCGACTGGCCGGTACTGGTCAACCGATGATGCAATGGATTGAAAAACTTGCCAAGGTGGCGCGGCATGTGGTCGCTGTTGGTAGTTGTGCCGCCTATGGGGGCATCACCGCAGCAGGCGGTAATCCCAGTGAATCCTGCGGTCTCCAGTATGATGAGAGTATTGAAGGGGGCTTGTTGGGTAAGCAGTTCGCTGACCAGGAGGGGCTGCCTGTTATCAATATTGCTGGTTGTCCAGTACACCCCAACTGGGTCAGCGAAACTCTGCTACAGATCGCCTGTGGTGAGCTGAAGCATGAGCACCTTGATCGCTATGGTCGTCCTCGAAGCTATGCAGATCATCTGGTTCATCATGGTTGCCCACGCAATGAGTACTATGAATATAAGGCCAGTGCCGAAAAGTCCTCTGACCTGGGTTGTATGATGGAGCACATGGGGTGCTTGGGCACTCAGGCCCATGCCGACTGCAATACCCGTCTGTGGAATGGAGAAGGGTCCTGCTTAAGGGGAGGATACGCCTGCATCAACTGTACTGCGCCAGGCTTTGAAGAGCCGGGACACCCCTTCACAGAGACACCAAAGATTGCCGGTATACCGGTTGGCTTGCCTACCGATATGCCCAAGGCCTGGTTCGTTGCTCTGGCCTCATTAGCCAAGGCCGCTACGCCTAAACGCCTCAAAGAGAATGCAGTGGCAGACCATATTCGAGTACCTCCAAGCCGTAAATTGAGTGATAAATCATGAGTCGACGCATTGTTGGTCCCTTCAATCGGGTGGAAGGGGATCTGGAGGTCAAGTTGGAGATAGAAAACGAGCAGGTCACCTCTGCTCAAGTCTCCTCATCCCTCTATCGAGGCTTCGAGCAGATCTTACAAGGTAAAGACCCAGGTGATGCACTGGTCTATACACCAAGGATCTGCGGTATCTGCTCCGTATCCCAATCGGTTGCAGCTGCCCGTGCCCTGTCTGAGTTGTCAGGTGTTGCCATGCCATCAAACGGCGACCTATCAATCAACCTGATTCTGGCGAATGAGAATGTGGCGGATCATCTGACCCATTTCTATCTCTTTTTCATGCCCGATTTTGCCCGTGAGACCTACAGTAACGAAGCCTGGTATCCCGGAATCGCAGAACGGTTCCGCGCACAAACCGGTACAGCAGCCCCTGAGATGCTGGCAGCCCGCGCTCAGTTTATGCACCTGATGGGATTGATGGCTGGCAAGTGGCCCCATAGTCTGGCGATACAGCCCGGTGGTGTCAGCCGCTCGATTGAGATGCAAGAGAAAGCCAGGCTGCAGGCGATACTGTTCGGTTTTCGCCGTTTCCTGGAGAGCCGGCTTTTTGGTGATACTCTGGAGAGAATCGACGCCCTGGCTTCTGCCGAGGCGCTTCAGGAATGGATAGCTGATCACCCCCTTGACCACAGCGATTTCAGATCTTTTCTTGAAGTGGCAGCGCAACTCAAACTGGATCAACTTGGAAGAGGCAGCGACCGCTTTATGAGTTACGGGGCCTACCAGTTGCTGGGTCAGTATAGCTTTCGCCAAGGTGTCTGGGATCAGGGAGCGGCTGCTCTGGATACTTCACTGATTACCGAGGATATCAGCCACAGCTGGATGAAATACCAGGCTGCCCCCAAGCATCCCTTCGAGGGTATTACACTACCCGATGCGGATGTTGCAGAGGCCTATAGCTGGTGTAAGGCGCCTCGTCTGGATGGCAAAGTTATAGAGGTCGGTGCCTTGGCCCGACAGCAGATTGATGGCCATCCACTGATTCGGGATCTGGTATCTCAAAGCGGTGGAAATGTAAGAAACCGAGTAATCGCCAGGCTGTTGGAGATTGCACGGGCGGTGATGTTAATGGAGTCCTGGGTCAGGGAGATCCACCCCAAGGAGCCCTTCTGTAATCACGCCTCAATGCCCAAGGAAGCGCAAGGGGCTGGCTTGGTGGAGGCAGCCCGAGGGAGTCTGGGGCACTGGATAAAGATCAGACACGGACGCATTCTCAACTATCAGATAGTTGCGCCAACCACCTGGAATTTTTCACCTCGTGATGCCGCTGGGCAACCCGGCGCCCTCGAATTGGCTCTACAAGGTGCTCCTCTCAGAGCAGGGGAGAAAGATCCAGTCTCAGTACAACATATTGTCCGCTCCTTCGATCCCTGCATGGTTTGTACAGTCCATTAAAGATATCTTTGTCGAAACATATCGACTATTCTCAACCCGACATATTGAATTGCCGGGTTAATGGTTAACTTCCAATAGCTTTTGGTGGGCCCTACCCAATTCAGGGTATAAAGCTGTTATTAAACATCGCCTTTAAATAGAGCTATTCGTGGTTCTAACTCTATTAACTCTTAGGGAGTTCTGAGCAAGCTTTGTAGCGACACCTTGCCGATAAAATATGCTCTCTTCGTTTCTGAGCTTAATGGACTATAGACAAGGCATTAACTAGAATTGGAAATATAGGGATCATTAGCTTGTTTTATTCATTTGATCAGGTACCGGTTTATACCATTCTTTGCTAACGCGACCATGGAAATTACCTGAAAGTTTAAATCTGCTAGATTACTCGCAGATCTATTTAATCTGTATTTAAGGGATTACCTTCATGGCCGGTAGCAATAAACCCAAAAGTGGCACTCAGGCCGCTTCCCGCAAAAAAAAGCAGCCGAAAAGATCAGCTAGTAAAAAAACAACTGAAAAACATATAGATACACCTATTGTTGGAATCGCTGCTTCAGCTGGTGGGCTGAAGGCTTTCAAATCTCTGCTCTCCAAGCTGCCTGGCGATTCAGGAATAAGTTTTGTACTGATTCAGCATCTCTCTCCCAACCATAAATCGATACTGTCAGAACTGCTTAGCAAGGATTGTCATCTACCCGTTGTAGAGATTACCGATGGTATGACCATTGCCCCTGATCATGTCTATGTCATACCGCCAAATGAGCAATTGACTCTGTTACATAACACTCTGATTTTCCTGCCTAATGTCGATAATAAACGACACTATAATCCCGCTGATGTTTTTTTTCAGAGTCTGGCCGAGGATCGAGGTGCAGCAGCCGTTGGGGTTGTGCTTTCAGGAACAGCCTCAGATGGCACTCTGGGTTGCCGCGCCATCAAGGAGGTCGGTGGCATAACCTTCGCTCAGGATAACGAGAGTGCAGAGTATGACGGCATGCCGGCAAATGCAGTAGCAGCCGGCTGTATCGATTTTGTTTTAGCACCGGCAGAGATTGCCAAGGAGTTGGTTCGGATTGCTAAACACGCTTCACTGCGCCCCAGTGTAGCTGTAGACCATGATGAGGAGGTTCTCACCGCCACGCCTGAACAGCTGAATAAAATTTTCATACTACTACGGGCACGTACCGGTAACGATTTTTCCTACTACAAGGCGACAACCATTAAACGGCGTATAAATCGTCGCATGCTGCTACACAAAATCGATCGGATCTCCCAATATATTGTCTTGCTGCAGAAAGAGCCGCAAGAGATAGATGCTCTGTTCCAGGATATCCTGATTAATGTGACAGCCTTTTTTCGCGACCCTGAAAGTTTTGAGGGTTTACAAGCTAGCGTCTTTCCAAAGCTGCTGGACAAGCGGCCAAAAGATGCATCAATCCGGATCTGGGTGCCAGGATGCTCGACAGGTCAGGAAGTCTACTCAATTGCGATTTCACTGATTGAATATCTTGGTGGTCGGGTCACTAGTTTTCCGATCCAGATATTCGGCAGCGATATCGACCAAAGCGCCATCGAGAAAGCACGTAGTGGAATCTACCCCGAAAATATAGAGGATGAGATCTCCCGTGTGCGCCTGAACCGCTACTTTCACAAGGTCTCAGGAGGTTATCAAGTCAACAAACAGTTACGGGATATGTGTGTGTTTGCGGTGCATAATGTGATTAAGGATCCACCTTTTTCACGTCTCGACCTGATCAGTTGTCGGAATCTTCTGATCTATCTAGGTAGCACACTGCAGAAGAAGGTGTTGCAGGTGTTTCACTATGCTTTGCAACCCAATGGATTCTTACTGCTTGGCTCTTCTGAAACCATAGGCAGTCTGGCTGACCTGTATGCCCTGAAAGATAAAAAAGCCAAGATATACCAGAAGAAATCAGTTGCTGCACATCTCAAAAACGATATGGTTTTTCGATCGAATCATAATCCTGTGACTATTGAGATCCCTCAGATCACCCACGATAGTGGACAGGTCTACGATCTTGAGAGAGAGGCTGACCGTCTACTGCTGGATAAATATGTTCCTCCCGGGATTATTGTCAATCCTGACCAAATGGTTGTCAGATTTCTCGGACGTACCTGGCCCTATATCGAACCCTCAAATGGGGCAGCCTCCCTTAATCTATATAAGATTGCCCATCCGGATCTGGTTGTCGAATTGCGTGCTGCTATCCACAATATCACCAAAGAGGGCGGCAGAGTGCGTAAGGAAAATGTTCGATTAAAGGTCGATGGTGAACCGCTGCGCGTGGATATTCAGGTGTTGTCGCTGGGCGGGGCGATCCAGGGTGAGGATAATCTGCTGGTGATGTTCGAACCACACCCGGCACCAACGATAGAGCAGTCAGTCGCTGGAGAATTAACACCTGGAGATAGTGAAAACTTCGAAGCTCTGTCAGCACGTAACGCCGAGTTGGAACGAGAAGTAACGACTACTCGTGAATACATGCAGTCAATTGTTGAAGAACAAGAGGGTACCAATGAGGAGTTGCGTTCTGCAAATGAAGAGATCCAGTCCACCAATGAGGAGTTGCAGAGCACAAACGAGGAGATGGAGACCGCTAAAGAGGAGTTGCAATCCGCCAACGAGGAGTTGTCCACCGTCAACGAGGAGTTGGAGACTCGCAATCAGGAGCTGGCCCGCTCCAATGATGACCTGACCAATCTGTTATCGAGTGTCAATCTACCGATCCTGATGCTTGGGCCAGATCTACGCATACGCCAGTTTACCCAAGCGGCGGAGAAACTGCTTAACCTTATCGATACCGATGTGGGCAGGCCTATCGGTAATATCAAACCAAATATTGAGATTGGCGATTTAGAGTCGGAAGTCTTGCACGTGATCGATACGATGGTCACAAAGTCAATAGAGATAGAAGATGATCAGGGCCACTGGTACTCGGTCCGCATACGCCCATATAGGACACTGGACAATCATATTGATGGCGCAGTGATCACTTTTATCGATATCGATGCGATAAAGGATATCGACCGCATCAAAAAATCGCTGCAAGAGGAGATGCGTTTGGCCGCAGTTGTAAGGGATTCGAGTGACGCCATAACTGTGCAGGATCTGGATGGCAATATTCAAGCCTGGAATCCTGCAGCCGAGCGTCTCTACGGCTACACTGAACAGGAAGCTCTAAGCTTGAATGTAAAACAGATCGTCCCGAATAGTGGTCAGGCAGATCTGGCGAAGCTGCTGCAAGCCATTCAAGAGGGAAAAAATATAGATCCAATAGAGCTGGAACGAGTAACGAAAGCTGGCGATATATTGAAGGTCTGGCTGGTAGCCAGTGCCCTGCTGGATGGACATGGGAAACCCTTTGCCCTCTCTACAGCAGAACGTGTGATGGCTAACTGAACTAAGGAGAGTATCATGAGCCGATACAGCAGCCTCAGTCGCATAGAGCTTGAAAAAATGCTCAGTCAATCTGAGGATCTGCTGCATCTGGAAAAGGATACAGACTCTGAACATCTGCTGCATGATCTACAACTCCATAAAATTGAACTTGAGATCCAAAATCGGGATTTGATCGAATCGCAGCAGGAGTTGGAAATCATACGTGATCAATATGCTGAACTCTATGATTTCGCTCCTGTGGGTTATTTGACCCTTGATAACCACGGGATTATAAAAAATCTTAATTTAACAGCTGCTGCGATGTTGGGTGCTGAACGTTCACGATTGTTGAATAGACCCCTCTCAACACAAATGGCTGCGGGAATGAGTCGTCTGCTGTTTGATCATATACGTGATGCATTCGCTGAAGATCGTCTGATTTCAAATGACTTTACACTGAAAATCTCAAAAGAGAGTAATAACCGCTATGTCAGAGCGGATAGTATCATCCATACAAGTTTAGACGGTGAAATCTGTTGCCTGATGAATCTGACAGATACCACAGAGCGCCGCAAGACAGAAATGGCGGTAATTGATGAGCGTACATTTCTGCAGCATGTTATTGATGGTGTCGATGATCCCATCATGGTGATCGGTCTCGACTATAAAGTGTTAAGAATGAATCTTGCGGCAAAACAAGTTGCCAGTACATTGAAACTCGATTCGCAGAATCTCTGCTGTTATCAGCTTTCCCACAACAATGAGAAACCTTGTTCGGGTAATGATTACCCTTGTCCGCTACAGATTGTACTGCAAACCCGATCACCCAGTAAGGTTGTTCACAGTCATGTTTCAGAAATGGGGGTAAATCGAAGATTTGAGATCTCGATCAGTCCACTGTTTGATGATAATGGTGAGATTATTGGGGTTATTGAATCATCTCATGACATAACAGAACACCTGGAATTACTCGATGAGCTGAAGAAACGAGAACTGAGTTATGCGCATCTGGCACAACATGATCCACTGACAGGACTGCCCAATCGTCTGCTGTTCGCAGACCGTCTGAGTCAGGCGATCCACGTTGCTCACCGAAGCAAAACAACAATTGCAATACTGTTTGTCGATCTGGATCGATTCAAAGAGGTCAATGACAGCTTCGATCACGCCTGTGGAGATGAAGTACTGAAAGAGGTTGCAAAACGGTTTCAGGCTCTGTTTCGGGAAGATGATACCATTGCAAGAATGGGGGGGGATGAATTTACTGTAATACTCACACACATCAAAAATGAATCAAATGGCGCGCTGGTCGCGAAAAAGTTGCTCAATACTTTCAGAAAACCATTTACTATAAATGGTCATAAACTGTTTCTCGGCGCAAGTATTGGTATCAGCCTCTATCCTGAACATGGGGATAGCGTCGATGATCTGGTTCGTAATGCAGATTCTGCGATGTACCGGGCTAAGGAAGAGGGCAGAAATACCTTCCAGTACTATTCGGAAGAGTTGACCAGCAAAGCATTTGAACGTGTTTTTCTGGCATCCAGCCTTCATGGTGCTATGAAAAATAACGAGTTGATACTCTATTATCAGCCCCAGTTTGAGCTGGTATCCAAGAAAATTTGTGGTATTGAAGCACTCATAAGATGGCAAAACCCAGAACTTGGATTAGTAACACCCAATAAATTCATTCCTTTGGCAGAGGAGTCGGGAATTATTAATAAAATGGGTAAATGGATATTGAGAGAAGCCTGCCAACAAATGAAAGCCTGGCAGGATTCAGGCTTGATGGATAGTGAGGTGACGATCAGTGTCAACTTGTCAGGGAAGCAGTTCGATCATAACAACCTGGTTCTTGATGTCGAGCATATCCTGAATGACACAGCTCTCGCGCCTGGTTGTTTAGAGGTGGAGATTACAGAGACCATCATGATGCGCTCCACCGAGGTCACCAGCCAAACCCTGTCCAGTCTTCGAGCGCTTGGAGTCAAGGTTGCAATCGATGATTTCGGTACTGGCTATTCGTCGTTAAATTATCTTAAACGACTACCAATCACACGACTTAAAATCGATAAAACGTTTGTTTCTGAAATTCCGGGTGATTTGAATGATGTCGCAATTTCCAAAGCGATCATTTCTATGGGGAGGAATTTATTACTTGATGTACTGGCTGAAGGTGTGGAAACCGAGGAGCAACATCAATTCCTGATTGAGCAGGGTTGTCGTGTTGGGCAGGGCTTTCTTTTCGCACGACCAATGCCTTCAGATGACCTGGAAAAATACCTGAAGAATATAGCTCAGTCCGCTGCAGGCTCATAAAATCAACTTAAGTTAATCCTTGGGCTATTATTTTTAAACGCAAACATTCCCGTTCAATTAACCACGACCACTATTGCGATAGTTGATTAATCTCACTTGATTACACATATCGAGTAAGTGTTGAGAGATACAAAGCACTATACAGCTGAGGATGAGGGGCAGAGGAAAACAGAAATCATCAGTGTGGTAAGTAAAAGCAGGGTGAGTAGCTCTCCTCTCTCCTTAGCTGGAGTGGGCCGGAGAAGGGGGCTCATCAATGCCATCATCGACATCAATAATCAGCATAACAAAGATTGTTTGGCGCACACCCTCTCCCCAACCCCTCTCCCATCAAGGGAGAGGGGCTCTTACACCTCTTCTTCTGGAATAAAGGCGCGATCGTGAAGCATACACCATCACACCCGAAGAAAGAGAGCAGTTGCAGAGAGGGAATATGCCTCCACTACCCAATAGCTGTGACGCTTTGCAGGATCAGAGGTTTCTATTCGGAAGTTTTTACAGCGCCAGCAGGAGATCCCTTGATGTGATTAAAAAGAGAAGATGTGGCTGATCATGTTCCTTTGCTGCAACCCTCTGCCAGTGGATGAAGTTTGCTGCACGGATACCGGATCTCTGAAAAAAACTTCTTTATGCGCCGCCAGGCTCACCAGTAAATTCTACCAGCAGGTCTTCATCAGTAACCACAGTCTGGCAGGCGAGACGAAAGGTTGGGGGTATGTCTTTTACATTCGCACGCTCTTCCTCATGCTTTGGTAGCTTGCCGATTGACTTCAGAACTGTTCTCTCTTTATCTGTCAGCATTGCCCCTTTGATGTGATCTCCATCAAGATGGGTAATCTTTACCAGGCATGAGCCACACTCTCCATCCTGACACTCGAATGGAATTTTAATGTTGTTTTCCTTTGCTACTGCGAGCAAGGTATCGCGTTTACCTGCAATAGCAGAGACTTTCTTGTTTTTTCCCATAATGGGAGAGGAGAAATATATTGTGGCCATTGTGTGCTCCACCTGTGTTGATGACTTAAAAAAAGGATAGTTACTTTGTCCATAGTCAGACATTCAGTCTGCTAGCGGCATACGCTAACTGTTTGGACATGGCGCATCATACGTAAAATAAATGCCTCATGGATAGCACTATTTTTTTTGCACCAAGATAAAGCTTAAGCGGTGTTGAGTTATAGTAATTATAAATATTTCATGCACCAGTAAGATGCGTTTTATCTATATAAATAGTCTGTAAAATAATATTTGCACCATTATGAGGCTTGTGTCCTTTTTTTGATTCAATAGCTTTAATCTTTGCGCACTAATTTGTATCTTATCTGGAAAGCGTGTCACTCTGTTTTTACAATAAAATAGCTTTGGAGTCATCAATGGCCTGGTTATGGTTGTTAGCTGCGGGATTATTTGAAATATTTTTCGCCGTTTTTTTAAAACTGTCGGATGGCTTTACCAAGCCTGGCTATACGATATTGTTTGCTCTGTCTGCATTGCTCTCTTTTTATGCTTTAACAAAGGCAATGCAAATCATTCCAATTGGGACAGCTTACGCGGTGTGGACAGGAATTGGTGCTGTTGGGGTGGTTGTGCTTGGAGCCATACTTTTTTCTGAGCCACTGACGGGGATGAGGCTCTTTTTTATATCAACATTGATCGGTTCGATTATTGGCTTAAAGTTTGTCTCTTGAGGGTGTCGGGAGGATGATTGAATCAGGACTATCAATAACTGCACTTCAACCTTTTCCCATTGATAGGTATAAGCGAATTTCCTGCAAAGTCATTAAAACCAGTGCTCGTGCCCATCGGGCTCGTATTGTAGGGTGGGGTCCAGCCCCACCAATAGCAGTTAAGTGAGCGCCATGGGTCTTAGATTCACAAAATGTTGGAATATCTTGATTCACCTTCTGATTCAGCGCTCTGTTTGATTTCATCGAGTTTTCTGAAAACTTCCATGCTGTTCTCTTCCATCGTTTTAAGCGCGTTCATCAGTGCGCTGTAATCTCGTTCACTCTGAAGGAGTTTGAAAATATCATGTGTCGTTTTATGAACAATCTCATGGGGTTGTTCCAGCGCTTTGTAATAGGGTGAGGATGAGAAAAACTCATCACCTTCGCCTTCGTAGTACCACTTACCGAGTCTGCAGTTGTGGTGATCGACAAATTCAAATGCAGCTTCGCCGTGATTGATTGAGAGATAGGTGTTTACCTTCCACAACATATGGTCCAGCTTTGCCAGCCCCATAAAAACACTGTCAGTTGTTGCCGATATATCACCAAAGTAGCCTTTAACCTCTTCATTGATGTTTTTGAGGTTCTCTTCGAACCCTTTTACCTTGCCCTGGACATCGTCAATACACTCGATCAGTCGGGTTGAGTCACCACCAACAGATTCCACGTTTTGTTGCATGGATTGGATTACATCGTTGGTGTCACTGATTGCTGATTGTGTCTTGTCTGCAAGACCTCGTACTTCATCAGCAACTACGGCAAAACCTCGTCCCTGCTCTCCAGCTCGCGCTGCTTCAATAGCTGCATTCAAAGCGAGGAGATTGGTCTGCTCTGCAATGCCCCTTATAAATGCCAGAATTGAGCTGATTTCAGTGGCGCGGGAAGACATGTTTTTTACAGAGCCTTCTGCATGAGTAGAGAGTCTGGAGAGGTCATCCAATGCCTCTGTGATATGAGATATATCAGTTGTCAGACCTGTAAAATGTGAGCGCACATTCGTAGCACAGCTTAAGGTGTGTTTTGCTGATACGACTGAATCGGCCAGGTCGGATTGAATAATACCCAAGCCAGCTTTCATCTGCGAGTTTTCGAAGGTCATCAACTCATTGAGTTGAGACTCCCCGGATGAGTGCTGTTGAAGTGAGGTTAGGGTTTCAGACTGCCTGTCCAGTTGTTCCTCAAGTGCTGCAGCTTTCTCCCTCAGTTTATTATTTTCCGACTCAAGCTCTACAATGTGAGCCTTATCCTTCCTATTGAACCATCCCATACTGGTATCTCCATGCCGATCCATTTAGAGTTAGATATAGATAGCGTCAGTTTTCTTGATAGCTTTAGCAGGGATATTTGGCTGCGCCTGGCCAGATCTTCAGACTACGATGGCCAGACCCAGTTTAGAATATTCGGTTCAGCCCGTTCAGGGCAGCCACACGATAAGCTTCTGCCATAGTTGGGTAGTTGAATGTGGTTTCTGCGAAATAGAGCAGACTGTTGGCTTCCCCGGGTTGAGCCATGATGGCCTGCCCTATGTGAACAATCTCGGAAGCCTGTTCGCCAAAACAGTGGATGCCAAGGATTTCCAGGGTTTCACGATGAAACAACAGCTTCAGCATACCCACATCATGACCGGTAATCTGCGCCCGCGCGATGGTGCGGAAACTGGCCTGGCCTACCTCATAAGGGATCTTGCTGGCAGTGAGTTCCCGTTCGGTCCGGCCAAGAGAACTGATCTCAGGCAGGGTATAGATTCCAGTTGGAAAGTCATCGATGAGTTGCCAGTCTGCGCTACCGGTAGCTATCTGGGCACCAACAAAACGACCCTGATCGTAACTGGCACTGGCCAGGGCAGGGGGGCCCACCACATCACCCACAGCATAGATATGGGGTAGTGAGGTGGCATAGGTTTTATCGATTTCGATCTGGCCACGATGGTTTACAGTGACTCCTATCTCTTCCAGTCCCATCTGTTCAGTATTACCACTGCGTCCGTTGGCCCAGAGTAGAACATCGGTCTTGAATTTTTTACCCGACTTACAGTGCAGAACGACCCCGTCATCCATTGGTTCAACCTGCTCGTACTCCTCGTCGTGGCGAATCACGGTTCCCTGGTTACGCAGGTGGTAACTCAGTGCATCGGTGATTTCATCATCCAGAAAAGATAGTAGGCGGTCGCGGGTGTTGACCAGATTAACTTTGACATCGAGATTGCAGAAGATCGAAGCGTATTCACAACCGATCACACCAGCACCATAGATGGTGATGGAGTCGGGTGTACTGTCGAGACGTAGTACCGAATCACTATCCAATACTCTGGGATGGTTGAAATCGATATCCTTGGGATGGTAAGGGCGCGACCCGGTTGCAATCACAAAGTGATCCCCTGTGACCTCTTCACTCACCCCCCGATCCTGCATGATCTCCAGTCGGTGAGTATCGATGAATCTTGCTCTGCCATGAATGACATCGATTCTATTTCGGGCATAGTGTCGCAGGCGACTGCGCACCTGTTCGCTGATCACCTTGCCGGTAGCTTGAAGCAGATCGGAATATTCGACCTGAATCTGATCCTGAGTATGTTGGAAGAGGGGATTCTTCCGATAGTCGCGCAGCAACTGAATGTTGTGTCGAAGTGCCTTGGAAGGGATCGTGCCCCAATGGGTGCATCCTCCGCCCACTTTGTCATGTGCTTCGATTACCGCTACCCGCTTGCCGCTCTTTACCAGCTTCATGGCAGCCCCTTCACCACCGGGACCACTGCCAATCACTACTACATCAAAATGCTTTGCACTCATTGCTACTCCGCCATTGGTTCAGCTTGTCTAGGCAACAGTCTATCAGTAATTTCGCGGTGCAGCATTCACTGCGAAATCAAATCAACCAGAGACATTGATGCCAGAACCCCATAAGTCAGTGGACATTCGATCTCTCTGTTATCTGACCCTAGTGAGATTTGAGAGATGTAAAAGCATTACTCAGTAGAGAATAAAAAGCAGAACAATTACAAATCATCAGAGTGGTAAGGGGAGGGTGAGTATGCAACTGGGATCTTACTCCCCTCTCCCCATGCGGGAGAGGGGGGATCATAAACACCGTCATCTGCCTAATTGATGCTGATCGTTAATCTGCTTTGATTCACGGCAAAATTCCATAAATCCATCAAGTTCCATTGCAGGTGCGATCAGATCACCTTGGACAATATTGCATTCATAGTTTTTAAGACGATCTAATGTCTGCTGCTCCTCAATACCCTCAGCAACAATTTTGATGCCCAGTTTTCTTGCCATGCTGATCGTTCCTTCAACGATGATTGCATCAGTCTCCTGAGTGGTGATGTCTTTGATCAGCATTCGGTCAATCTTAATTACATCAATAGGCAGATTCTTAATATACGCAAGAGATGATTGGCCTGTACCGAAATCATCGATGGCCAGGGTGAAGCCCGCCTGGCGCAACTGATCCAGCTTATTTACCGTTTCATCGAGATCCTGCATCAGCGCATGCTCCGTTACTTCAAAAGTCAGGCGTTTGGCATCAATGGCATGATTATTAATAGTTGACATGATATTCGCCACGAACTCTCGCTCAGTAAACTGAAGCGGGCTGACATTTATGGAAACCTTAAACGCATCATCCACCAATCCTGACTCTTCCAGGGCATTGATATGCTGGCAGACCAGTTCCACTACCTGTTTGCCTAGCTCGATAATTAGCCCACTCTGTTCGGCATATTCTATGAAATTGTCTGGTGCGACCAGGCCGTCCTGTGGATGGTGCCAGCGAACCAGCGCCTCTGCGCCAATCATATTACCATCCATCGTGACCATTGGCTGATAGTGGAGAACCAGGTCGTTATTTTTAAGGGCAGTGCGTAGCCCCTGTTCAAGACTCATTAACAGATTTGCCTTCTCTTGCATCTCCGGACTGTAGAGACTGATGCTGTTGCGGCCAACATACTTTGCCTGATACATGGCAAAATCAGCACGCTTTAACAGGTCATTTGGATTGTCAGCATGAATAGGAAAAAGCGCGATACCGATACTCGCTGACATATGAATCTCTTTACCACCAAGCTGGAATGGATGTCTGAGGGCCTGTTGGATTGTTTGGGCTTTCTCTTCGGCTAGATTGATAGCCCCAGGTTCTTGGTCTGCAACCTCGGGCATCAGCAATACAAATTCATCACCACCAAGACGTGTTGCTGTGTCCTCTTCACTAAGGCAGTGATTGAGTCTGCCAGCGAACTGTTTTAGCAGTTCATCACCTTGTTGGTGTCCCATTGAATCATTTAGGGTTTTGAAGTTATCAAGATCGAGAAAAATCAGCGCACCGATATGAGAGTGATGGACTGAACGGGCGATATCTTTGGTCAATCGTTCGATCAGCAGGCGTCGATTGGGTAGGTCGGTCAAGGCATCATGATAGGCTAAGTGTTCTATTATCTTACGTGAATGCTGTTGCCTGATGCCCATTGCAAGCGCTTCATATAAATTCCGATGAATACGAATTGCCCCAACACTCATTACGATCAGGTAGACGCAAGTCATAATGCCCAGGCCGATATTTGCTGGTCCACCAAATGAGAGCAAGCGAGCCAGTAGAGGGACGATAACCAGAAGAATATAACCCAGTGAAGCAGGAAGTAGCGTGGCTTGTGAGACAACGCCACCAGCAGCCATACCAATCAAGGCAGCAATTATTATGGTTTGGTGAAACTGCTGATCCATTGGTACCAGCAGAAATGCAGCTGATCCCCAGATAACACCTGAGGCCAGGGTGCCCGATATGGCACGCTGTCGCCAGATCTTCAACGAACCATCTTCAGGTTTTTGAGCGTGATAGATGCGGTAAGTGTAGTAGCGATAGAGAGTGAGAATCAGCATCGCGAGATACCAGGTAACCAGTATCTCGGAACGGATCACAGACCACTGGGCGATCAAGATTATGGTGGCATTAATCATGATTGCGATCAGTGCGGAAGGCAGGCCAGTGTAAGACAACTCAACCTGCCTTTGACTGATACGGGCTTTAAAGTCGGGTGGATCGCCGGGTGATGATTCTGTGTATTGCATGGGTTTGATTGGCGGTATAAACCAGATTACGTTTCTATTTTTTTTAGATACTACGATAATGTCAGAAATCAACAGATTAAGGAACCTCTAAACGCTCAGTCCCTATTCAAAGGTCTTTGAATAGGGACTGAGAATCTGACTTTGCAGCTCCATGGAATAGATATAACTATATACTCTTTTCAATTATCAGCTGAGGTTTTCAGGGCACCATTCTCAAGGGTATTTTTCTCAGCAGTTGTATCTATAAATATTTGGGCATTTCTGGATAGAGAGAATCTCTATTCCCATGGTGGAAACTCTCCTTCTTCTGAGAGAGTGTTCATGTGATCGCTTAACGCTTGCATGAATGCTTTGCGATCCCCTTGCCAGTACAGTGCTTCCCCTACAAAGACATCACAAAAAAAGGGCACCAGAACGAAGTCACCTTTGGGAAGAGCCATTCCCAGTCCATGAAGGTAGACAGGTATGACAGGCACATCGGGGCGACGTTGTGCAATATGAGCAATACCAGTTTTGAAGCGCCCCAGTTGTTCAGGTTCTCCTCGACTGCCTTCAGGAAAGAGTATCAGTATATCGTCACTATCAAGTGCAGTAATAACTTCTGCCAATGGATCATCGTGACTTGTCTTGATCGATCGTCGAAGCGGAATGATGCCAATTATTTTTAGGGCAAACCAGGCAAGCCATCTGTTCTTTAAAAAGTAGTCCATTGCCGCTACAGGACGAACTTTTGCTAATAGTCGCAGAGGTAGTAGTGACATCAATACAATGGTATCGAGATGACTGTTGTGATTAGCGATGATGATTGCCGGTCCCTCTTTTGGCAAGTGAACTTTTCTGCGAACATTAAGGCCGAGAATGACTAAAACCAGCGGTTTAACAATCAGAATAAAAAAAAGAAGCTGCAACAGTCTGTTCATGAGAACTCAGTAGTGCAGATAGTAGATGAAGTGGAAGAAGAGGGGGGCAGTAAAAGTCAGGCTGTCGACTCTATCCATAATGCCGCCATGTCCGGGAATTAGTGCACCACTGTCTTTTACACCAATATCGCGCTTGATGGCAGAGATAACCACATCACCAAGAAAACCGCTGATACCAATCAGCAGGCCGGCGCCTAAAGCCTCTAGAGAGTTCAGTGGTGTCAAGTAGGGCGCAATCAGCCATGCTGCGAATACAGAGGTCAAGACCCCACCGAGCAGTCCCTCGATGGTCTTCTTGGGGCTGACCTTGGGGACCACAGGATGTCTTCCAAACAGTTTGCCCCAAGTGAATTGGGCAACATCATTGAACTGGGTGAGGAAGACCAGAAAAAAGAGTAGTCCGGCACCACCCGCCAGGTTGTTCTCAGATGGCAGAGCCAATAGAAAGGCGGCATGGCTGAGACTGAATACTGTGGTCATCAATCCCCAATGAAGCGTGCCAGCTGCTTTAAGAAAACCATCTGTCTTGCCTGCGAGTACCATGCGGGCAGGTATCAGCAGAAACATATAGACCGGTATAAAGATGATAAACATGCCATACCAGCCGACTGATACCCAGAAGAATTGTAGCGGGATAGCAACAAAGCCCCAGAATATAACCCGACGGTCTGCCTGGCGTGTAGGGACCAACGATAGAAACTCTTTAAACGCCAGAAATGAGATGAATGCCAGGAAGAGAATGGAGATAGTGGTTGAAACAGCGATAGCGAATGTAAAAATCGCCACCATGATCCACCAGGATTTTATTCGCTCACCGAGTTCTTGGTAATCTGATCCAGTTTGACTTCTAAGTACCTTGACCAGGATGGTTGAGAATATCAACAAGCCATAGACACCAGCCAAGGCCCAGATCACTGGAGAGGAGAGGTTGCTCACAGGCTATCTCCCTGGGGTGACTCTTTTAAAGCACTACGAGCACGATTTACCAGGGTGACAATGGAGAGAGCCAGCATGGCCCAAAGCAGCCAGTCAGACCAAGCGCCGGCTTCGATTCCAATACCCAGCAACAGAGACAACAGACCGAATCCAAAGGCTCTGTCACTCTTACCGAATGGGCCATCATATCGTCTTGATGCGCCAATCTGGATAGCGACCACCCCCATCATCTCAACCATTACCGAGACAAGAACAAGCACAATCAAGGGTAGAGCATTGATCCCGGAGAGCAAGGCAATAGGCAGGTAGAGTGCACAGTCAGATATTACATCCCCCATCTCATTCAGCACAGCGCCGAGTCGGCTCTGCATCTGATGCTCCCGTGCGAGCATGCCATCGATGGCATTGAGAGCCATGCGTAGAAACAACCATAGTGGCATCAACAGCAGTAATAATCGGTTTTCTGGATTGATTGCGATGGCAGCACCAAGCGCTATTGAGAGCAACATCGCGGTGATGGTGACCATGTTGGCAGTGATGCCGAATTTGACCAGGGAACTGTTTAGAGGACGCAGCAAACTCTGAAAACGGGGTTTCAAGTCATAGATGCTGGGCATAAAAGTTCCTTAATTTGTTATGAATATTCGTCCATGAGAACGCAACTTACTAATCAGACCCTAAGTATTACGACACTCAGTCGTTGTGTGTTGGCTTACGGCAAGGTATAAAACCGCCGCTGTAGCCCTGAGTGTCTGAATACTTAGGGTCTGATTAGTAGAGCATGGTAGCTTATTTAAAACAGTGGAAGCAACGACAGTTGAGGGATTGTGTATATAATTCACATGGCCATTCAATGTCTTCGTTAGTGGTAGCTTTAAAGAGATGATCTGGTCTCAGATTGGTTAAAAGATCCCTGGGAATTATTTATTTCTCACTTGATCTCATGTTTCTGTAACTACTGATAGAACCAGTTTCAATGTTTAAGCAATTGATTCCATAGGTCACAAGATTAAGATCAAAAAACCTTACACATCGCGTAGGCTGGGGCCATGCCCCACCAAAAGCCAGGATGGGCGTAGGGTGCCGGCCCTGCCGCACCATTTCAAATACCATGTCAGATGCTATCCATTCAAGTGTTATGCATTAAAGCTAGCCCCCTCTCTTGAGAGTCTGAAGCTAGAGTCATTCGGTTTTCAATATGCCGCTGGCGACCTGACAGCAGCCCGTAGCCTGGATGAAGTGCAACGGAATCCGGGAGAACAGTGCACCAATCATCCCGGATTCCGCTTCACTCCATCCAGGCTACCTTGCTGTTCGATCTTGGTAATTATGTTGAGGGTGGGGCCCAGCAGCCCAACACTACGTAGATTATAGGATCGGTCGCATATCCCCTAGACCTCAATGACCCGTTTCTGAATCATTGCTGTCAGATCTCAAGCTTATGGGGCAAGCAATTGATAGAGATGCCCTTAATAATAACTGTGCAATTCAAGCCGGGCCTGTGCATATTTATGGTGCGTTCGGCGGCTGGTTTGCACCATCGTGTTTCGATAGACGATGACTTTATTGGATGCATAGAGAGCGTTGATTTTCTAATCTATTGAATTATAAAGAATTAAATGGATTGGCCTGGGTATTGCTTTGTTAGTCATGTCCGTGCCCTTGATTTTCAGGACATACAATTTATTTTAAATAGAACGCTAGGGTTCCGATCAAGTTCAGCAATTCACTAGAGTTGATGAACTTTGATGACTGGTCCGAGAGCATTCGACCTCCCCCTCTCACTACAGGGTAAAGGTTACACGGCGGGATAAAAGCCCGGGAGACAAGCTTGGTCTGAAATGCCAAGGGTGCTCCGTGTCGATCTGATGTAACTGAGAGGTTCTTAATGAAACGTATTGCCGCTTTAATTCTCGCACTTTCTCTTAGCCCTATGGCGCATGCAGCAGACCCATTTAAGGTGTGCTGGTCGATCTATGTTGGCTGGATGCCCTGGGCCTATGGTGCTGACCAGGGCATTGTTAAAAAATGGGGTGATAAGTACGGTATTGATATCGAAGTTGTACAGATCAATGACTATATCGAGTCAATCAATCAATACACAGCAGGTGGATTTGATGCCTGCACCATGACCAATATGGATGCCTTGACCATACCTGCGGCTGGTGGCGTAGATAGCACTGCACTTGTTGTCGGTGATTTCTCGAATGGTAATGATGGTATCGTTCTGAAAGGGAAAAGTGCTTTGGCTGATATCAAGGGTCAGAGCGTTAATCTGGTTGAGCTGAGTGTCTCTCACTATCTGCTGGCCCGCGCACTTGAGAGTGTGAAATTAAGTGAGAGGGATCTAACCGTTATAAATACCTCCGATGCAGATATGGTAGCGATTTATGGTACTGATGATGTCACTGCAGTATCAACCTGGAACCCGCTTTTAAGTGAAATCGTGAGTATGCCCAACAGCACCAAAGTCTTCGATTCCTCAATGATCCCTGGTGAAATCATCGATCTGCTTGTAATTAATACAGAGACTCTTAAGGCGAACCCAAAATTGGGTAAAGCCCTTGTAGGAGCTTGGTATGAGATTATGGGAGTTATGAGTGGTTCCGACTCTGCAGCCACTGCTGCAAAAACTCATATGGCCGCAGCTTCCGGTACTGATCTGGCTGGATATGATGCACAGCTGGCAAGTACAGAGATGTTCTACACACCAAAAGCGGCACTGGCACTGACCAATAGTCAAGACTTGGTGACAACCATGACCCACGTCGCTAAGTTCTCATTTGATCATGGGTTGCTCGGTGATGGTGCTCCCGATGCGGGCTTTATCGGTATTGAAATGCCTGCCGGTACATATGGGGATAAAGGAAATATAAAATTCCGCTTCGATCCTACCTATATGAGTATGGCTGCTGAAGGCAAGCTTTAAAGTTCGAATGGCATCTGCTCTATCCATAGCTGACCGTTGTGTCAGCTTTGTAGGGCAGGTGCATCGAACAAAGCCAAACTCTCTGAATTAAAAAAGCAATTGCTATCCCTACAGAACAACTGCGCTTTTGTTTAGGCTGTTGTGAACAACACCGGGAATCTTCATGAAGAAATTCATTAACCAGCATCCAAACAAAACACTCAAGTTGTTTTTAGGATTAGCACCCTTTGTTCTACTGATCATCTTCTATGTGGTTGGCTCAGATGCAAGACTGGAGCTCAATCCAAATGACAAATTGTTACCAAGCATGAGCCAGATTGCTGATGGTTTGGAGCGAATGGCATTTGAGCCCAGTAAGCGATCAGGCGAATATCTGTTCTGGAAAGATACAACAAGTAGCCTGACTCGTCTGGGTCTTGGGCTGCTTATTGCGGCATCACTTGGGTTGCTTATTGGCTTGGTAACCGGTGCACTACCGATGCTCACAGCCTCTCTTTCACCGTTATTGACAGTTATTTCCCTGATTCCTCCATTGGCCATATTACCCATTCTATTTATTGTCTTTGGCTTGGGTGAGGTATCGAAGGTGGTTTTAATCGCGATAGGCATCACACCATTTATCGCCAGGGACATACAGAGAAGAACCGAAGAGATTCCAATAGAGCAACTGGTCAAAGCTCAGTCATTGGGGGCGAATACATCACAGATTATGATTCGTGTTCTGCTGCCCCAGATCATGCCTAAACTATTGGATGCAGTTCGACTCTCTTTAGGCGCAGGCTGGCTTTTTTTGATTGCGGCAGAAGCTGTGGCGGCAACGGATGGGCTCGGTTATCGAATCTTTCTCGTTCGGCGCTATATGGCAATGGATGTGATTTTACCCTATGTCGCCTGGATTACGGTGCTGGCATTTTTGATCGATATGTCATTGCGGAAAACGAGTCAAAAACTATTTCCTTGGTATATACAAGGGGGTAAGTCATGAGTACAAGCGAGAGTGCTGATTCACCAATGATTCAGGTAAAGAATCTCTGGAAGCAGTATGGGGACAATATTGTTTTAGAACGACTCAATATCTCTGTGAATGAAGGGGAGTTTGTTACCCTGGTAGGAGCTTCCGGCTGTGGTAAGAGTACCTTCCTGAACATGTTGCTGGGTACAGAGCAACCAACCAAAGGCGAGATTCTGCTGGATGGAAAACCTATACCGGCAGAGGCAGGTCCGGATCGAGGTATTGTTTTTCAACAATACTCCGTCTTCCCGCATATGACAGTGCTCGAAAACGTCATGGCCACCCGTGGCTTTCAACGTAAAGGCATAACCGGGTACCTGTTTGGTTCCAGCAAGGCTGCAGCGCGTAAAGAAGCTGAATCGATCATTGAACAGGTGGGGCTAAACCACGCACTGGGTAAATATCCTCATGAGTTATCCGGTGGTATGAGGCAGCGATTGGCGATTGCCCAGGCATTGCTGGGAAAGCCACGTATTCTCCTTTTGGACGAGTCCTTTGGCGCGCTTGATCCTGGCATCAGGGCGGATATGCAAGAGTTGGTTTTAGACCTCTGGCGCGAACATAAGCTGACCGTTTTCATGGTCACCCATGATCTGAAAGAGGGTTTCTATCTTGGAACCCGCCTATGGGTGTTCGATAAACTAAGACATGATCCACAGGCACCAAATCGATATGGCGCAGGTATCACTTACGATCTACCTGTCGGGCATATGGATAAGTCGCTGTATGAAAAAATTGATGACGATATCAGACCAGTGCCTGCCCAACTGGAGATAAAAGCGGACTAAGAAATGAACGAGATAATCAGTTCTATTGACTATCAAACAGAAATTCCAACGGCTGCCCACTGGTCACTTCGCGTGCGTCGCGGCAGCATAATGCGAATAACTGACCTGAAAGGTGGTGCAAATGTTGGAATGCTATTTTATAACCCTGAAAATCTGCTTGAACGATACAATGCCCCAGATACCTTGAAGTGTCAGCACACTTTCAAGTTAACCAAAGGGAATTGCCTCTACTCAGATATGGGACGTATCTTTGCATCTATTGTGAATGACACGCTTGGTTGGCATGAAACCGTATCTGGTAATTCCCATGCCAGTCACGTTGAGTCTAAATGGGGCGCCAGGGATTACCAGAATGACCGCAACGATTGGCATCAGAATGGCCATGATGCATTTTTAGTGGAACTGGCCAAATATGGCCTGAATGCTGCTGATCTCGCTGCCAACATCAACTGGTTCAGTAAGGTGAGAGTAGATGGTGAAGGCTCACTTGAATTAGTGCCAGACCACAGTCAGGCTGGTGATCAGGTTACACTTCGTTTTGAGATGGACACCCTTGTTCTACTCCATACCTGTCCCCATCCGATGAACATTTCAAAAGCCTATCCGGAGAGTAATGTTCAGATCGAGCTGGGTGTCGCTCAACCGCTAACCGATGATGACTACTGCAAGCTTTTCAGACCTGAAAATGCCAGAGGCTTTCAGAACAACAAGCTCTATCACATCGGGCTGGGAGTATAGCTCATGATCAAAGAATCAAAATTACAGCCTGAGCAGGCAATAGAGAGAGCCGTTGTCAGAGCGGGTGACTACTACATAAGTCTCCTGAAAGCAGGTGAAACCATCCGCATTCTCGATCTTGAAGGAAACCAGGCAGCAGATACTCTGTTCTATTGCTCGGATAACCCTGCAGAGCGTTACAGTGCCATGGATACAATCAGAGAGCAGGGCAATGTCTATCTCACTACCGGTTCCAAGCTGCGTTCGAATGAGAATAGTGTCATGTTGGAAGTGGTGGCTGATACCTGTGGCCGGCACGATACCCTGGGTGGCGCCTGCGCGACAGAGAGTAATACTGTCAGATACGATCTTGAAAAACGTTGTATGCATGCCTGCCGTGACAGCTGGATGCTGGCGATTGCTGAACATCCAGAGTATGGAATCAGTAAACGTGATATCACGCATAACATCAATTTCTTTATGAATGTACCAGTTACCCCAGAGGGTGGACTGACCTTTGAAGATGGTATCTCTGCGCCTGGTAAATATGTTGAACTTCGCGCTGAAATGGATGTGGTTGTGCTGCTGTCGAACTGTCCACAGCTGAATAACCCTTGTAATGGATATAACCCAACGCCTATCGAGTGTCTGGTCTGGGCTGCTGACTAGTATGAGTAACATCAAGTTTTAAAACTGACTCTCTTTTTTAAATTTATTATTCGACACATCAGTGGACGACCTCTGATGATTTTATTACCGGGACGACCCGGCCAAGGTAAGCATGTTTTGCAAACTTCTCATTGCGAACCGTGGGGCCATTGCTACACGAATTATCCGTACACTGAAAACACTGAACATCTCATCAGTGGCTGTATACGCTGAGAGCGATGCAGACAGCCTTCATGTTCGCCACGCTGATGAAGCCTACTGTTTGGGGGAAGGGGGGGCGTCTGACACCTACCTCGATATCGATAAAATCATCGCCATCGCAAAAAAGAGTGGCGCTGAAGCGATTCACCCTGGGTATGGTTTTCTGAGTGAGAATGCTTCATTTGTCAGGCGTTGCGAAGCTGAGGGTATTGTATTTATCGGCCCAACACCAGAGCAGATGGAGACCTTTGGGCTTAAACATAAAGCCAGAGCACTGGCCGAAAAAGCGGCTGTTCCTCTGACTCCGGGAACAGACCTTCTAAAGGATCTCGATGAGGCGCTCCAAGCTGCTGAACAGATTGGCTATCCGGTTATGCTCAAGAGTACCGCTGGTGGTGGCGGTATTGGTATGCAACTGTGCCACGCTCAAGATGAGGTGATTGCTGCTTTTGATTCGGTGAAACGACTTGGTGCCAATAACTTTGCCGATGACGGCGTCTTCATCGAGAAATTCATCGCCAGGGCAAGGCATATAGAGGTTCAGGTGTTTGGTGATGGCAAGGGCGGCGCGTTGGCTATAGGTGAACGAGATTGTTCAAGTCAACGGCGTCATCAGAAGGTTGTCGAGGAGTGTCCTGCACCAAATCTTGCCGAGTCAACACGAAAACAACTCCATAAAACTGCTGAATCATTGTTATCCAGTGTAGCCTATCGGAATGCAGGCACAGTGGAGTTTATCTACGATGCTGCAACAGAAGATTTCTACTTTCTTGAAGTCAATACCCGCCTGCAGGTAGAGCATGGCGTTACTGAAGAGGTTTACCATGTCGACCTGGTAGAGTGGATGATTAAATTGGCTGCAGGTGAGTCTATTGAGCTTGATAGTAAAAGAGAGACCTTATCAGCAGATGGACATGCGGTTCAGGTCAGAATCTATGCAGAAGATCCCTATCGGGAATTTCAACCTTGCCCAGGATTGTTGACTGATGTCTATTTTCCACAGGATGGGGATATCAGAATAGATCACTGGATTGAATCAGGTATCGAAGTCCCACCCTATTTCGACCCGATGTTGGCTAAAGTTATCATCCATTCAGATAATCGCGACAAAGCCTTTGCTAAATTAAACTCAACCCTGAAGTCTATCCGCCTATATGGTAGTGAAACTAATCTCGACTATCTGACAGCACTAAGTTGTGATCCGCTCTTGTTGGCTGGTGAAGTGACTACACGATATCTCAACGATTTCAGCTATACACCGACTCGTATAGAGGTGGTGCAGGGTGGGACACAAACCACCATACAGGATTATCCGGCGCGTCAGGGCTACTGGGATGTTGGCGTGCCACCATCCGGGCCATTCGATAACTACTCTTTTCAATTGGCAAACCGGCTTGTAGGTAACGATGAAGAGGCCGCAGGCTTGGAAATCACTATGCAGGGCCCGACCTTAAAGTTCAGCAGTGATAGACAAATTGCTCTGACCGGTGCAGATATCGAAGCTGAGGTTGAAGGGCAAGCCATCGAGATGTGGTCTGTTGTTACTCTACTTGCAGGACAAACACTTAAAATAGGACGCATCAAAAATCAGGGTGCAAGAAGTTACCTGGCAATTCAGGGAGGAGTTGTATGCCCTGAATACCTGGCTTCAAAATCAACTTTTACACTGGGTCAGTTTGGCGGTCACAATGGTCGTGGGTTGCGAGCAGGGGATGTTCTTAAATTACCTGATTCCAAGACACTGACGTCAGTAGACACTCTAGACGAAGAAGTCAGACCAAAAATAGTTCATAACTGGGAGCTTCGTGTGGTCTACGGTCCGCATGGTGCGCCAGACTTTTTCACAGAAGCGGATATTGAATCCTTTTTTTTACATCAGTGGGAAGTGCACTACAACTCCAGCCGTACAGGCATTCGTTTGATCGGGCCAAAACCAGAGTGGGCCCGTAAGGATGGTGGAGAGGCCGGGTTACATCCATCCAATATTCATGATAACGCCTATGCATTCGGAACCGTAGATTTCACAGGAGACATGCCGGTGATACTCGGCCCAGATGGTCCATCTCTCGGTGGCTTTGTCTGTCCTGCGACGGTTATTCAGGCTGATCTCTGGAAGTTGGGACAGTTGCGGGCAGGTGATAAGGTCAGGTTTGTTTCAGTAAGTCTGGAAACAGCAGTTGCCCTTGAGCAGCAGCAGATATCATCTATTAAACAATTACAGCCTCAACCAAACGAATACGAATCAGCAGAGATCAAAACCCCCATTCTGGATCGGCTGGATAGAGCAGATTATGGTGTTGATGTGGTCTACAGAGCATCAGGCGATCACTTCATGTTAGTGGAATATGGTAATCAGGTATTGGATATTGCACTGCGTTTTCGTGCTCATGCCTTGATGCAGTGGTTGCAAAAAAACCGATTGGAGGGACTGCAAGAACTGACTCCGGGTATACGCTCCCTTCAGGTTCACTACGATAGTCAGGTTCTCAGTTACAAAGCACTCCTGAGACATCTCAAGGCAGGTGAGAAGGCACTCATTAGCCAGATAGATGAACTCCAAGTGCCTTCAAGAGTAGTTCACATACCCCTCTCCTGGGATGACCAGGCTTGCCAATTGGCGATCGAAAAGTATGAGCAATCGGTTCGAAAAAATGCACCCTGGTGTCCAAGTAATCTTGAGTTCATACGACGCATCAATGGGTTGAAAGGGATAGATGAGGTTAAACAGATCGTATTCGATGCTTCCTACCTGGTTATGGGTTTGGGAGATGTCTACCTGGGTGCACCCGTTGCCACCCCTATTGATCCCCGGCATCGATTGGTAACAACAAAATATAATCCTGCTCGCACCTGGACGGCTGAAAATTCAGTCGGTATCGGTGGCTCATATCTCTGTGTCTATGGCATGGAGGGGCCGGGAGGATATCAGTTTGTGGGCAGGACGTTACAGATGTGGAATCGATATCGCCAGACAGAGGTATTCAATAAACCCTGGTTGTTGAGGTTCTTCGATCAGATTAAATTTTATGAGGTGACTCATGATCAACTGACCCGAATACGCAAGGATTTTCCTCAAGGGAGATATCCAATAAAAATTGAGGAGAGCAGTTTTAGCCTGTCGGAGTATGAAGATTTTCTCAAAGAGCACGACACAGAGATCGACTCCTTTCGCACGCAAAGAGAGCAAGCCTTCAATAGTGAATTGAAGAACTGGCATGCAAATGGGCAATTCAATTATGAGACGATTGAAGATGATGAACAGCTCACCGAAAGGGACTGGCCAGAAGAGAGTCTGGTGATAGATAGTCCCATCACCGGAAGTGTCTGGCAGACAGAGGTAGAGGTTGGTCAGCAAGTCAAAGCAGGAGAGTGCCTGATGATTTTGGAATCAATGAAGATGGAGATTCCTGTATATGCTTCGGTGGAGAGTAGAGTTACCCATCTACTTCTGGAAAATGGGCAGCGAGTTGGCGCAGGGCAGGCGCTTGTTGTACTAGAAGAGGTCTGAAGCAGGATGAGTACACAATTTCCATACAATATGACCATCGCTTCATTACGTTCAGCCTACGCAGAGGGTTCATTGACACCTCAGCAGGTGTTGTCTGATATACGTAAGCGAGCAGAGAAATACACAGATCATAATATCTGGATTCATCTTCTGAGTGAGGAAGAGCAGAGTAAATACCTGCTTGGGTTGCAACAGATGAACCCTGATGAGTCACCTCTTTGGGGCATTCCATTCGCAATCAAAGATAATATTGACCTGGAGTCTGTACCTACCACAGCGGCCTGTGAGGCATTTGCCTATACACCTGAAGCGTCAGCAACAGTCATTGATCGATTAATAGAGGCTGGTGCTGTACCTGTGGGAAAAACAAATCTGGATCAGTTTGCAACCGGTTTAAACGGCACTCGTTCCCCCTGGGGAGCGTGTAAAAATGCCTTTAATCCAGAGTATATCAGCGGTGGTTCCAGTTCTGGGTCAGCTGTTGCAGTTGCATTGGGTTTGGCCAGTTTCAGTCTGGGTACAGATACCGCAGGTTCAGGGCGGGTTCCTGCATGTTTCAATAACCTTATCGGTCTCAAACCAACAAGGGGGTTACTCTCAGCCAATGGTTTGGTTCCTGCTTGTAAAAGTCTGGACTGTATAACAATCTTTGCCTATGACACTGTTGATGCGAATCTGGTGCTCTCAATGGCAGAAGGTTATGACCCTGAAGATGCCTACAGTCGCAGCAACCCCTTTCACAACCAGAAACGCAGCTTTGGAGAGAGGAGAGGGAGTATAAAAGTAGGGGTCATACCTGACAAGCAGTTGAACTTCTTCAATGATCCTGTTTACCAACAGGCATACCAAACAACCCTTGAGCAGCTTGCAAAGCATGGGGTTGAGATTGTGGAAATAGATTACCAGCCCTTTGATGAAGCGGCAAAGTTACTCTATGAAGGACCATGGGTGGCAGAGCGGTATATCGCTACACAGCCCCTTATTGATGAGAGTCCAGAGTCGATCTTCCCTGTGGTTAGGGAGATTATTGCCCCAGGCAGATCACTCAAGGCAACAGATCTGTTTAAGGCTCAATATCGTCTGAATGCATTAAAAAAGATCTGTGATAAGCAATTGGCAGGTGTTGATTGCCTGCTTACCCCCACAGCAGGTACCTGTTTTACAATAGAGCAGATGTTGGATGAACCCATCCTGCGGAACAGTCAGCTTGGTTACTACACCAATTTCATGAATCTATTGGATTTATCATCTATTGCCGTTCCAACTCAGATAACATCTGATGGTATACCCTTTGGTATTACTTTGGTAGGGTCTGCATTCGCTGACCGGGCACTACTATCGATTGCCAATCGGTTGCATAAAAGTTGTGGTTTGAAGGTTGGCGCGTCAGAGTTTGATATTGACTCTTCTAAGATAGATGAAGTGGGTTGCACAGATAGCATTGATGTTGTGGTTTGTGGTGCTCATCTGCATGGTCTTCCTCTTAATTGGCAACTGACCGAGCGTGGTTCAACCCTGAAATCAAAAACCAAAACTGCACCTGTTTACAGGATGTATGCGTTGGCAGGTGGACCACCAAAACGTCCTGGATTGATATTGGATGAGCAACATGGTGAGGCTATTGAGGTTGAAGTCTGGTCCATGCCGTCCAGCCAGTTTGGCAGCTTTGTGGATGGGGTTCCTGCACCTCTTGGTATTGGCAAGGTGAGATTGTCAGACGGATCAGTTGCCAGTGGCTTTATATGTGAGCCTTATGCAATCTCAGAAGCAGAAGAGATAACCGAGCTTAGAGGCTGGAAGGCTTATTTGAAAAAGTAACAGAGGGCATAAAGTATACTACTCTTCTCTAGCGCTCTTTCAGTGTTTACGGAGAACGGTATCTTGTTTTGCAGAATGTTGCATGAAGGGATCTGTTATTTAGGTGTATCTTCATAAATAGCATATTCCCAATATGCTTTGCCTGGCTTCAATGGGCCAAACCAACCTTTTTTTCGCAACTCTTTAGCGATGAAGTGATTTATAAATCCATGACCTACAAGCAGAACATTTTGATGTTCTTCTGCCAACTTGATCAGCTTTACAGCCGCCTGCCTTGCACGAAGCTTTAGGTTCGCCAGGGATTCTCCATTCCTTGAAAAGCCAAATAGCCAAAGCACTCTTAATATAACAACCCAAACACCGATTGGTAGTGTAATACGGCCGCTATTGAAGTGTGGTATGGCTGTTTCACAGAA
The DNA here is from genome assembly GCF_058244645.1 of Candidatus Thiodiazotropha sp. AKAK3. Classification (NCBI taxonomy): domain Bacteria; kingdom Pseudomonadati; phylum Pseudomonadota; class Gammaproteobacteria; order Chromatiales; family Sedimenticolaceae; genus Candidatus Thiodiazotropha; species Candidatus Thiodiazotropha sp. AKAK3. The sequence continues at coordinate 58,934 of NZ_JBSYOQ010000042.1, read as the reverse complement.
AAGGGGTTCTTCTACGCATTCTTCGCCATAGCCAAGACTCTTAGCAGATTCAATTGAGCGTAACAGATGGCTACACACAACGAAGTGATTCCCCTTGACGGCAGAAATTGCCTCTTTTGGAGGAGTGCCTACTATTCCCGATAGATCGTATGACTTGGCGATCTCTCTTAACGCCTTGGCTGGGACATTTCCTCTAAGCTCAAACGCCGGCTTTCCATGTCTTATAAGCGTAATGCGCATCACTATTTTACTACGTAGGGTTAAACTTTAAGAGCTACCATAATTACTACTAAACCTTCACCCCAAGATAGCTACTGATTTCATAGAAATCAGGCTTGCCCTCTTCATTTCCGAAGTAACAGATATCTTCTCTGAGATCGGTTTCGATGTTAACAATTCCCAGGACAAAATCTCGCTTATGCTCTTTTGCAAGTCCATAGAGGAGGTTTAAAGGTTCTTTTAGCTCTCTGCCTTTGGATATTTTGAGGTTAATCCCAAGACGCTGATCTGGAAGGTCAATATCTTGCTCGCCTACCTGATTTATCAGCTCGGCATGAGCTTTCGATTGACTGAGCCAATCACTAATAGAAGATGAAATAGCATCAGCTATTTCTTCCAGGTCGGAACCATCAATGTATATGTATAGATTCATGGGTTTTCGATTAATATTATGCTCTGTGTGTAATCAGTTACTACTCTTTTGATTCGAAGATTAATATATCATATAGACGAAGCAATTCTATATGTCCTATTAACTTCGATGAATGTTATGTTAACGAGATAATCGTTGTTGGTTTCTCTTGCCGATTGAGAGTTCAGACATGAAAAGCATAACGGAGCAGAGGGTTAGGGGCAGAAAAATTACAAATCAACAGAGTGACAAAAGGAGAGGTGAGTGTGCAGCATGGAGGTCATTATATGCAGCAGGAACATCTTACTCCCCTCGCCCCTTGCGGGAGAGGGGCCGGGGGAGAGGGGGAATATCCATCATTTGCATCATACCCTTGATGCTCACCCTCTCCCGTCTGTATAGACCGGAGTCGAGGGAAAGGGGCTTGAATGCTTGCTTCTAGGTGATTGAGAGTTAATGGAGCAGTATTGATGCCTCATGAAAATTTTTCAAAATTCAACTGTAATTACAGATTGTTTGTTTCATGATTTCATTTGTCACAAAGGCCGGTGGTCGAGAAGTAAATCAGATCAAACATCGCTAACAATCTGCCAGTGCTTCAAACTCTTTTCTTCTGTTTTCAAACCAGGCAGTCATTGCTTTTGGATCCTGCATAAGCTGTTGCATCACACTCATCGCTTCCAAGTGAGCCTGATCCTTCAATTGAAACATCTCCATGCCGTGCTGTTTACTCATCTCTGCAATGTCCTCAAAGGAGTTTGCTATGAATTCTTTGTCACAAGCACCACCCAGTTGTCTGCAGCTCATGCTCTTCATATCTATCTCCTTCATCTAATCCAGATAATTTACTGCTTTACAAATGCCGATTTTCACCAGGATGTTTGTGAAGCAGGCAAAGTGCGGCGTGCCACACCAATAGGCGCTAGATAATCGCAAATTAGCAGACTACTCCCTCTAACACCCTGATTAACAGCATAGCTGGCTTTTGTGGATCTACAGGATGGATATTGTTCAATACTATTTGATAGGGCTTCATGCTGTTTCCCATATCATTGGCTCTGTCGAGCGCACAATACGCTCTACAGGCTATGTTCCAGCTTGGACTGGCTACTGGTCACAACTTCCCTCAACAAGCTGGAGAAGGCGTGTGCAGCAGGGGAAAGCGAAGTGCCTCGTCGGGCAATGACTGCCAGTTCTCGCTCGATCTTCAGGTCTTTAACCGCAATCTCTGCCACATCCTCCAAACTGTCCACGCCAAGTTGACTGACAAAGGCTAGATTGCCCGTGGTTGCCACCATGCGCAGAATGGCTGGGATCGATCGTAGCTCCATAACAACATTCATAGCCACACCGGCATCACGCAGGGTGGCATCAATGATCTGCCGAACCGCTGTATCTGCCTCAAAACCAACAAACGAAGTATCAGCCAGGTCCTTCGCGGTTATACGACCTTTGCGCACCAGGGGGTGACGTCGTGGACCCACCAGGACAATACGGTCAGTCAATAGCGGCCAGACAGTAAGATCTCTGTTCTTAACCGGCATGGTGACCAGTCCCAACTCCAAGCGACCGTTCAATACATCTTCTGCGACCTCATTACTGCCAGCCTCTTTCAGTTGAAACTTAACCGCAGGGTGTGGGCGCTGAAATGCTGCAATTGCCTTGGGCAGAAGGAAGGAGACTGCCGTGGCGCCGCCACCGATGCGTACCGTGCCACCTTCAAGTCCCTGATGAGCCCGCACCTGCTCACGCATATGGTCATAGCGGTCGATCAGGATGCGTGCCTCACTCTCAACCAGGCGACCAATTTCAGTCAACTGAGCGCCTTTGCGACTGCGTGACAACAGTTCTGCACCTAAGTGCTCTTCCAGCTGCTGAAGTCGACGGGAGAGGGCGGGTTGAGTGAGGCCGATATGGTCGGCAGCTTCGGTGATTGAGCCGGTGTCTGCCACTGCAATCAATGAGCGTAGGAGTTGTAGATCCATAATGGTTAGAGATATTAACATGCAAAAAAATTATATAATACATGCGAACAATCAATTATACGTATGTTAAATGGTCTGTTATCTTGCCTGACATATTTCGTACTACCTCAAATAAGCTCAGTACTAGTGTGGTGCGTCATACTAATTGATGATTCTAGAAGCCAGCTCAGGCCAGGAGAGAAGGCGCAATGCGCAGGGAATGGCACGCCCTTTTCAAGCATTGCAACGCACTATCCTGGCCTGAGCTGGCTTCCCTTCGGGCGAGACGCTAAGTGGTCATCCGCGTTGCACCCCAAGGGCACTTCCTTTGGGGCGTTGCGAGCCTTGGATAGGGCCTGCCATTCCCTGCGGCACGCGCCTAGCGGCTGACCACTTAGCGTCTCGCTAGAATCGTCGATTAGTATGACGCACCACACTAGAGTGAGTCGAGTTACTCGCTTATCATCGAACACAGGAGAGTCAGCATGCTCGAAACTTATCGTCACCACGTCGAAGAACGCGCTAAACAGGGTATTCCCCCACTGCCGCTGGATGCTCAGCAGGTCACCGATCTGGTGGAACTGCTCAAAAATCCACCAGCCGGTGAGGAGGAGACCTTACTCGACCTTCTGACCAATCGAGTACCCCCTGGTGTAGATGATGCTGCCTACGTAAAGGCAGGTTTCCTCGCCGCAGTAGCTAATGGCGAGGCTGATAGTCCATTGGTAGATAAGACCAAGGCAGTAGAACTGCTTGGCACCATGTTGGGTGGCTACAACATTCAACCCCTGATCGGTTTGATGGATGATAGTGAGTTGGGTGAGCTGGCTGCGGAACAGTTGAAGTTTACCCTGCTGATGTTTGATGCCTTCCATGATGTAAAGGAGAAGGCGGATGCAGGTAGCGCCACAGCAAAAGCGGTAATGCAATCCTGGGCAGATGCCGAATGGTTCAAACGTAAGCCCGCTGTAGCTGAAGAGATCAAGCTGACTGTTTTCAAAGTTACCGGCGAGACCAATACCGATGACCTCTCTCCAGCCCAGGATGCCTGGTCGCGACCTGATATTCCGTTGCATGCTCTGGCAATGCTTAAAAATGAGCGTGAAGGCATCCATGATGCTATTCCCCAGATCAACGAGCTGAAAGAGAAGGGCCATATGGTGGCCTATGTGGGTGATGTTGTAGGTACTGGCTCCTCACGTAAATCGGCGACCAACTCAGTTCTCTGGACCACCGGCGTTGATATCCCATTCGTACCTAACAAGCGACAGGGTGGCGTAGTACTGGGTGGTAAGATTGCCCCCATCTTCTTTAATACAGTGGAGGACTCTGGCGCACTCCCGATTGAGTGTCCGGTGGAACAGCTCAACATGGGTGACGTCATCGTACTCAAGCCCTATGAAGGTAAAATTGAGACAGAGTCAGGCGAACTGCTTTCAGAGTTCAGCCTCAAGACCGACGTCATACTGGACGAGGTGAAGGCTGGTGGACGTATTCCTCTGATTATCGGTCGCTCACTCACCGAGCGAGCGCGCGAGGCTCTGGGATTGGGCCCGACCGATATATTCCGCCGTCCTAAAGACCCGGAGAACTCCAGTAAAGGATTTACCCTTGCACAAAAGATTGTCGGCAAAGCCTGTGGTGTCGACGGTATCCGTCCTGGTACCTATTGCGAACCCCGCATGAGCACCGTAGGTTCACAGGACACCACCGGCCCCATGACCCGTGACGAGCTGAAAGAGCTGGCTTGCCTCGGTTTCAGTGCCGATCTGGTAATGCAGTCTTTCTGCCACACCGCAGCCTACCCCAAGCCAGTGGACATCAATACTCAACACACCCTACCTGATTTTATCCAGAACCGTGGCGGTGTCTCTCTACGTCCTGGTGACGGCATTATCCACTCCTGGCTTAACCGTATGTTGCTCCCAGACCAGGTGGGTACCGGCGGTGATTCCCACACCAGATTTCCACTGGGTATCTCTTTCCCGGCCGGTTCCGGTCTGGTCGCCTTTGGTGCCGCTTTGGGTGTGATTCCCCTCGATATGCCAGAGTCTGTACAGGTGAAATTTACCGGTGAGATGCAGCCAGGCATCACCTTGCGCGACCTGGTCAATGCCATCCCCTATGCCGCAATCCAGCGGGGTCTGCTGACAGTGGAGAAGCAGGGTAAGAAAAATGTCTATAACGGTCGTATTCTTGAGATTCAGGGGTTGCCTGAGCTGACAGTAGAACAGGCCTTCGAGCTCTCTGACGCTTCGGCTGAGCGTTCAGCCGGCGGCTGTACCATAGAACTCTCTGAAGAGTCTGTGGCTGAATATCTACGTTCAAACATCACTATGCTGCGCTGGATGATGGACAACGGATATGGTGACGCTCGCACTTTGGAACGACGCGCCCGTGCTATGGAAGCGTGGCTGGAGAATCCAACCCTGATGCGTGCTGACGCAGATGCTGAGTATGCTGAGGTCATCGAAATCGATATGTCTCAGATCAAAGAGCCATTGCTTGCCTGTCCGAATGATCCGGACGATGTGAAAACCCTCTCAGATGTCCAGGGCACTAAGATCGACGAGGTCTTCATCGGTTCCTGTATGACCAACATCGGCCACTTCAGGGCAACCGCCAAACTGCTTGAGGCCTCCGGAGAGAGCATTCCAACCCGTCTATGGCTGGCACCCCCCACCAAGATGGACGAAGCTCAACTGATGGAGGAGGGTATCTATAATGTCTACGCCGGGGCTGGTGCACGGACAGAGATGCCAGGCTGTTCACTCTGCATGGGTAACCAGGCAAGAATCGCAGCAGGCTCAACCGCAGTCTCCACCTCAACCAGAAACTTCCCGAACCGTCTTGGTAGTGGTGCAGATGTCTATCTCTCATCTGCCGAACTGGCAGCAGTTGCCGCGATCATGGGTAAGTTGCCAACAATGGAAGAGTACATGGCCTACGCCAGTAAGATCGATTCCATGGCGCCTGAAATCTATAAGTATCTCAGTTTCGATACGATGAGCGATTATGTGGAGTCGGCAAAAAGAGGTCAGGAGATAGCGGTTAAGCTGGCTGTTTGAGCGTAGTCTGTACCGGCACTCTTAGTTCAAGTTTGCCGGTATAAGATAGGCCTGCATTAACTCTATAACCACGGAAAACACTGAACACACGGAAAATAAAGAATAACTTATTCCGTGTGTTTCAGTGCTATCCGTGGTTGATTAGGGTTTTTATTGTCCATGTTTATTGTTTTAACCACAGAAAGCGTGGAATACATGGAAATTAAAGAATAACTTATTCCGTGTGTTTCAGTGTTATCCGTGTTTGATTATGATTTTTATTGTCCATGTTTATTGTTTTAACCACGGAAAACACTGAACACACGGAAAATAAAGAATAACTTATTTCGTGTGTTTCAGTGCTATCCGTGTTTGATTATGATTTTTATTGTCCATGTTTATTGTTTTAACCACGGAAAACACTGAATACACGGAAAATAAAGAAGAAATTATTCCGTGTGTTTCAGTGCTATCCGTGGTTGATTATGATTTTTATTGTCCATGTTTATTGTTTTAACCACGGAAAGCACTGAATACACGGAAAATAAAGAAGAAATTATTCCGTGTGTTTCAGTGTTTTCCGTGGTTCATAAAAAAACTCATTTCCGATTTAGATCGCCATTTTCAAACCAGATGGAACTATAGTTATCCCCGGTAGTAAAAGTGGCAAGATGTTTGACTCGTCCATTGTCGTATCTCAAGGTCAGGTTGTAACCATCGAATTCGTAGCTCCCCATTCGATGACTTGCAGATCCTTTGTTTTTTCTACTACTACCCCCTCCCACGTTCGAACCGATAACAGATGTCGCCGAACCTTCATCATTTGAGATGCTGGTAACCATTGGGCCTCCACCACCTGTTATCTCTCCACCGCCCTGCATCATGCTACTACGGTACTTTTTGAAGCGACCCTGCTTGTCCAGGGTGACGCCCCAAAACGAGGTGCTGGAAAAGTCGAGGCTCGTTGAAGATGAGGTACTTCCCCATGTGCCATCCAGTTTCGTACCCTTGGGAACAGGCTTTGCCACCATTTGAGTACCCCTGGGGAGTTTGAACTGATTCCTGTCAGCAGGCCAGGCAAAACGATACTTTTTACCATCATATTTCCACCAGCCCCAGCGGTCAGGCTCACGACTGCGGGACTGGCCAACATCCAGACTGTTGGGGGCAACAGGAATGCCGTCCATCACCCGTCCATCCTTTGTCAGTAGATAGGCCTCGTGGCGCTGTTGCATAGCGCCATAGCCATAATAGAGATCGAAGGTGTAGATAATGGCTTCTATATCATCTTGTGAAAGGCCATCACCAGGATTGGTAACATATTTGTATCGCTTGGCTTCTGCCTCAGCCGCATTTTCAGCTTCCTCCCGGGCGCTGGGTGAGAGTCGATCTGGCGGGTTTACCCAGGTCAGGCGATATTTGTCATCGTCACTGCGGGCGTAGATTGTCTCTTTTCCTGTACTTCTATGTACGCCATAAACACAGAAATCACTTTTCGGGTAGATAGTACTGTTATAAAAATCGCCGCGAATGTTTAACCTGCCTGTCAGCTGCGAGTAGACGTAGTGACCTTTTTTTTGCTTGCGTTTTTTCTTTTGATAGGCATCAAGAAATTCATATTCTCCGTTTTCATAGAGCATGATCTCATAGCGTGCCTTACTCTTGCCGTTCTTTGTCCTTGAGCCAATATAACGGCCAGGTTTTATTGGGCCACCTGCCTTGATGCTTTTGACCTTCGGCGGGGGGGATTCCATGTCAATGCCTCGCTCTTCTTTTATGGCCGCTGCTTTTTCGAGCTCTACGAGGTTACCCAGAATCTCTGTGGCCTGGTCCAGATAGGCATTATTTTTCTCATTCTGGGTAAGCAGCATGATTCCCAAGCGGACAAATTGACGATCGGCGCTAAACACATGTGCCATCACTAAACCTGTAGTGCCGTCTGGATTGGTGAATGTGCGATGTCCGTGAGCAAAATTGGCAGTATCACGAACCACATGCTCCTCACTCTTCCAGCTGCCTTTGGGTGCTCTGCTGGAGTAGAGTTTGTTACGAAGCCAACCATCCACGCCTTTATTGTTAAGTGGAACAGCTGGGTAGAACTTTATGAGTATATCGATTTCTGAATTTGATTGAGTCGGCCTGAAAATAACGGTTTTTTTCTCTGCATCAACGTTATAGCTCCAACCGGTAGGCGTCTCAGTAGCGAAGCTGAGGCAGGGATGCCAAATGGAAGTTAATACTATCAATAGCAAAGAGAGAGAGTTCGAATATCTCATATTTATCACTGTTTAGAATGGTTGGGTTATAACTGAATCATCACCATCTTCACTGGATTGAGAGAGGGCAATACTATTTTCATAGCCAGTGCATTGTTGCCAGTCAGAAGCAATTGAGTACGAGATATGAAATATATGCAGAATGATCTGTCTACACAGAAATGAAAGGTTTGAGCGATTCAGTGAGGGGAAAAGTAAAAAGTAGGGTGTGATCTCAAAAGAGATCTCTATTTTACTACACCAATGCATGACATCACTCCATGATATCCGGTGGTTTAAGGTGATTTGCCTCAAAGACTGCCAGATAAACAATTTTGTTGCAAGACGAGATAGATAATCTCAATAAAGAGTGTTATTTACATCGTAGTTATGGAAGGTTACCGAAAAGAGGAGGGTAAGAATTGTTGTTTATTTAGGCTTTGATAAAACAGCTGTGCTGGTTTAGAGTTAAGGGTGCCTCTATTAATTGCTTATGCCCTCTGTGTGACCTGAAGCCTGTAGCTGCAAGGCGAGAGCCGAAGCAAAATGGTTGCTCCATTCTCAAGCATCGCAACGCAGCAGATGCATGCTTCAGGCCGTACGCTACGGGTCGTAAATCCAGAGGGTACAAGCAATTAATCGAGGTGCTCTTAAATACAAATTATTTATGTCAATCACTAAGCTTCGGCGTGTATAAGGATGTAATGAATGGAAAGGATTCTGTTGGTACTGCATTTCCTGCAGTGTCCGCCCCTTTGGAAGCTGATTTGGGTGTTGAATTTGGGGCTCTTGCTATCGTTTACCTGCTCTTCAACAGAGTTGCCTGCGGGGTGGCAGCAGCGCTCCGATAATAAGAAGCATGCACAGATCTTCCAGCCGATCGACTCTGTTACCAAAATACTGATTAAACACTACCCAAAAGAACCACTGCATGGGCGTGGAATCGATAACTGGTTAAGTAACAAATTATCCAATAACAAAGCTCCCCAGGGAGAATGGCAAGACCAGGCAGAAATTGTCAGAGATAGCGCAAATTATGCACATGGTGCAAGATCGTTTCTGAGAAAGGATGGTAGTCTGGGTCTGCTGGATGCTGTAGCAGTAACTGTTGATCGAGAACATGCAAGGCTTGCGATCATGATTCGTGATATGAAGAGCGGTGATAATGATCTGCTACAGCAAGGTTACCAAATTCTGACCCGTATTTTTCAAATAGAAAAAGCTGATGCTGTAAACGAAGGCCGCAAAAAAGATATAGAAACCAGACCACCGAAAATTGAAGGCATGAAGATAGGTGGCGCGATCAAGCCAGGACGCTATGTCGGCTCTAAAACCAGGAATAATGAGGTGATATGGCATGTTGAAGTCATATTATATGAAAGTGGTGAATATGAATTTATAAGAGGATACAACAAATCAGGCAGATACCTTTACTCGCAGGCACTGGGTAGGCTCAATATGGTTGATGATTTTTACAACAGTTCATACAAGCCTAATAGAAACTTCTGCGTCTATGGTGTTCATAAACTGAGTAGCAAGCCTATGATCTATGCACGTGAAGATAGCAATCTCTATCGTCTCAGATGGGAAAAACCGGTTGACCGTCTCTCTCCCAGACAGAGAAAACACCTTCATGAGATGGAGAAAGTAGGCACCTATGGCTATAAATATTTGGCAGAGAAGGGTGAAGGCATTAGTAATGATCAGATTGAAACAATTTTATACACCTATGAAGATACCTACCAAATTGGTGGCATGGAAACAGATGAATCGATCTATCTTCTAATGAAAGATGGGCGGGTCAGGGATGGTTTGCCCATTGCACCCTCTAGGATGGACGTGGCGAAATCGCGCAGTCGAGAGCCTAATAGATGGGGCTGGTGGAAGTATGAAGATAATCGTTACAGTTTTTCGTGGAATATAGAACGCAGGAACTACAAAGTGCCTAAAGGTAAACAGATTAAAACTGTGCCTATACCAAAGGGTACCCGCTTAACAGGTGATTGGGGTGCTTCATCCTCTTTTGTAAGTATGGATTTCTCTGATATTTCATTTTGGGGAGTTATGTTAAACAGTGATGGACGCTTCAAAAGATACCGTAGAAATACAAAGCAGGCAGGCGGATCTGTTGGATCGCCATTTGGGTTTGGAGACTTGGTCACAGCATATAACTCAGATGAGTATTCTGCTGTAAATGTAATCGGTGAGAGAGTGGGTGGTGGTTCAAGTACAAGAAGAAAACCCAATAGTAATCGCATCGGTAGTTATGAATTTGATGGATACACGTTGACACTTAAATATGATAGCGGTGTTGTGAAATATCTGCCTACATTTGGTACCTCTGATGAGTTCAGAGGTATTTGGTTTGAAGGTGGTTATTTATATAAAACTGATTGATTGACAGAGGTCGATCAGTGTTGATCAGAGCATATAATCTATTCAGGGAAAGCATTTATGAAAAGGATGATGGTACTTCTGTTAGTGTTTCTGGCTAATTCGATCAGCATGGCAAGTGAGATTCCTGTAGGTTGGAATCGAACCGTCGACAATAAAAAAAACACGATAGTCTTCAAGCCGAAAGATCAAAATATCGATATCATGGTGAAATACTATCCCACCGAGTTACTAGAGGGGCGTAGTGTAGACGCCTGGGTACGCAACAAACTCTTTAACAGTAAGGCTCCCAGAGGAGAGTGGGTAGGAGAAGGAAAAAAAGTTAACAGAAGAAGTTACAATCGAGCATTTGGCTTTCGTGAATTCCGCAAGGCAGATGGTGATAGAGGTATGTTAGGTGTGATAGGTTTCAGTGCGGATTTGCTATATGTGCGACCAGCTATGGTTTTATATGCGAGTAATGTAGATAAAATATACTACGATCAGGCTTTTGAAATATTTCGGAATATAGATGATATTGAGATCGAAAATGCCAAGGCGGAGTGGCGAGGTCTCGATCTTGAAACAGGGACACCAAAGGTTAGGGGTATAAAAAAAGGAGGGCCCATCAAACCAGGTCGATATGTAGGAAAAGAGACGGTTCGTGGTGACGCGCGTTCAACATATAGCATCATGCTTTATGATAATGGTGAGTATGAGTTTCTCAATACCAAGAAGGAGCACATAGGTCACTACGTCTACTCCGAACGTTTTGCAAAACTGTATATCAAAGACCCCTGTTACAACAGTATACAAACTTATAAAAGTTACTGTGTCTATGGTGTCAATGAAAAAACAGGAAAGCCGGTTATTTATGCTTACGATGATCCCTCCGAGTATCGATTGAGCTGGATTGATCCTGTAGATCGGTTATCACCAAGTCAAAGAAAAAAAATTAAAAGTAAAAAAAAGAGGGGGTACCCTTATGTCACAAATCCAGGTGAAGGCCTCCCTGTTGCTCAGATTGAAACCATTCTCTATGTTTATGAAGAGTCTGCAGAGCCGGGAAATCGTCCACTAAATGAAGAGATCTACCTGCTCACAAAAGATGGGCGTGTAATGGATAACCTACCTGTCGCCCCAAATATACTGGACGTGTCGAAATCACGAAACCGGGAACCGGACAGATGGGGTTGGTGGAAGTTCGATGGTCAACGCTATAGTTTTGCCTGGAATGTTGATAAATCACATTATGTTGTGCCCAAAGGCAAACAGAAAAAAACAGAACCGATTCCATTCGGTACCCATTTACAAGGGGTGTGGCTTGCATCATCCACACACAGCGGTTCCGACTTTTCCAGTACTGAATTCAGGGGTGAACGCCTTACCAAGGCAGGGCGATTTGTAAACATCAATAGAAAAGAGGTGAAAGTAAATGGTAAGAAAATTAATAAAGATGATGGGAGAGGAAGTCTGCAACCCGATGATGATCAAAAGGGATTATATGAATTTGACGGTTATAGTTTAACTATAAGATATGATAATGGTGATGAGTGGCGCATTCCCACCTTTACCCTCGACGGTAGATTAAAATATATTTGGTTTCGTGGTGTACTATTAGATCAACAATCATAGGTATACGATGGGCATGACTGCAATATTTGCTGAGTGTCATGATACTCATGTTCTGGATAGTAGATTACCTTTGAATAAGTTTTTTGCTGTAGTAGTGTGACATACTTTAGGTGCATAAGATATTTAAGTATGCTCAGCCTTGCTGAGAGGATATGACTTCTTTTTTACGTGTGCAGAGTGCTGAAGTTTCACAATGTGTCAACCTCAAAATACAATCATCCATGCATCTGCTGCGTTGTTATCCTTAAGAATGGAACAACCATTCTGCTTCGTCTCACACCTGGCAGCTACACGCTTCAGGTCACGCAGAGGGTATAAGCAAAGAGTGAAGTGCCCATAATATATACATCAGTGCATTTCAAAAAACTGCATTCACTGACTAGTCAACTGTAGACCGATTCAGCGTTACGGATCTTCGCAATAGCTAGGTTATTGCGAAGATCCAAAACCATGAATTGACCCATATTGATCAACAACCTGTTCCGCTCAAACTTAACTCAGAGGTCACTTATAGGATAGTATCGTTCGGGTACCTTATCAGTTCGATAGGGCTGATTGTAATTAAACCATCATTTCCGTGGTTCACTCTATCCCTACCGCGGCCGCCATCCAGGTTGTCACAGCCTGGGCCACCTACCAGATAATCCCGGCCCTTATTACCGGAGATGTTATCGTTTCCGTAACCACCACGAAGGTGATCATTTCCCTTGCCACCGGAGATGTTGTCATCTCCAAAGCCGCCATCAACATAGTCATGACCCCTGCCAGCGTGGATATTATCATCACCCTGCATACCATAGATGCGGTCATTGCCTTTGCCACCGTAGATATTGTCATTACCATAGCTACCGAAGATGGTGTCATGACCTCTATCCCCATGGATAGTGTCGTTACCACAGCCGCCATGGATCATGTCGTTACCTTTACCGCCACGGATATTGTCATCACCCCGGCCACCATAGATACGGTCATTGCCTTTGCCGCCGATAATATTGTCGTTGCCGCAGCGACCGAAGATGGTGTCATTGCCTTTATCGCCACGGATGGTGTCATTACCGCAGCCGCCATCGATCATGTCACTACCCTTTCCGCCACGGATATTGTCATCACCGCGACCGCCATAGATTTTATCGTTTCCTTTACCGCCTCTGATTGTGTCATTGCCCGCACCGCCGTAGATGGTATCGTTGCCTTTGCCGCCGATCAGAGTGTCGTTGCCGCAACCACCATAGATTGTGTCGTTACCCTTGCCGCCATCTATAGTGATATTGTTCTTGGGGCCATACAGCTGATGACCTGTCATAGTAATGGTGTCATTGCCTCTACCACCTTTGATCACTAGATTTCGAGCCTCATCAGAGGAGAAATGGTGGCACTCATTATCATTGACTGTCACATCGACAGAGCCATCGATGTTGGTATGAACGTTGATTTTATCATTGCCGTTTCTAGCGTCTAGAACGACCTTTCCTGTGTTACCAAAACACCCCCTGTTACCTCGATCTACTGTGGTTGAGTTAGAGAGTTCTGACATTCTTGCACGGATTGATGAGAATATTCCCATTACTGTTCTCCCTGTTAGCTAGGTTCCAGAATGAATCGTTGAAAAGTTCTTTAAATCTATTAAACAGCTGAAATCAGTTCTGGAAAAGATGGGAATCACCCTAGCTAGGGTTAGCCCGGATAGGATATTCATTCGAATTTATATTTGTTGAATACAAATCTCATGAATTCAGAATTTTGGTGGGCGATAAGGATTACTATTCTGATGACAGGCCTGAGTGAATTAGATAAATCAAATTCTTACTCTACTGGCAAGCCATTGTGATCAAACAGTTTCGCTGACAGCAATAATTGCCTGGTAAGCGTATGCCAGAGAAAATGGAATAGACATAAAAAAACCCTGAAAACAGGGTCTCTATCACTTCAGGTAGTCTGTGATGGTCTTGGAATATGGTGCCGAGGAGAGGACTTGAACCTCCACGGGGTTGCCCCCACTAGCACCTGAAGCTAGCGTGTCTACCAATTTCACCACCTCGGCAGATGTGGTCTTCCGGCACCAGGCCGGTTGGAGACCGCGAACTCTACAACCAGTTTCCGCATCTGTCAATATTTGGTTAGCCTTGAATTTGTTGTAGTCTCATTGTTCCTCTTTGCCGAGTAATATGAAGATCTGTTCTGGTCTTGGATATGGGAGACAATGGTTGATCCGGAACTGCCTTTCTCTACCTATTGCCCTTTGACCTGAGGCCTAATATAGGTCTCTGAATTTTGCAATCAATATGAGAAACTACGCTTGATTACGTTCCTTGAATCTAAATGGACCTTATTTTTTATGATGATGTCACGCTACCTCAATATTGGTCTGACCTTGAAGCTGTTGCTTCTGTCTATGCTGATGACTGCGCAATCCGCAATGGGCCTCTCTCTGGACGGTAACTATATTCAGGGGGGCATGTTGATTGGCCAGGTAGTGCCTGGAGCGAGTGTCGAGTTCAATGGGAAACCGCTGAAGGTCTCTAAAAATGGTGAATTTTTGCTCGGTTTTGACCGGGATGCACCGTTAGAGCATAAGTTGGTGGTGCGTCGGGACGGTCAACCTCAACAGTCAAGGCTTTTCACTATCGAGAAACGTGAGTATCAGATTCAGAATATCACCGGACTGCCTCCCAGCAAGGTGACACCACCAAAACGTAACTGGGACAGGATCAAAAAGGAAGTTGCTCAGGTCAAGCAGGCGCGTAAGCTGAATGAGGATCGTGATGATTATCGCAGCGGTTTTATCTGGCCGTCGAAGGGGAGGATTTCCGGGGTATACGGTAGTCAGAGGGTTCTCAACGGTAAACCTAAAAGACCCCACTATGGTGTGGATGTCGCAGCTCCAGTGGGCACCTTGGTAGTCTCACCTGCTGATGGTGTGGTGACGATGACTCATTCTGATATGTTCTACTCAGGAGGAACTTTGATTATCGACCACGGCCTCCATCTTTCGTCCTCATTTTTACATCTCAGCAAAATCCTGGTAGAGGATGGGCAAGTGGTGAAGCAGGGGGATCCTATTGCGGAGATTGGTGCCACAGGGCGTGTAACCGGCCCCCATTTGGACTGGCGTATGAACTTGGGTGCTGCTCGGATCGACCCCCAGCTGCTGGTACCATCAATGCCTGAGTAGGATCTGAATTCAATGGGGTAGGGTAGGAGCCACTCTATGGCATATCTATGATAAAGTGCCCCTCAATCTGAAATTGTATTCTCTTCTCTCTAATTTAATGGAAAAATAATGAGACCGATGAAGCAACTGGCGACACTTTTTCTGATCTGTTGGATCCCTTCAATTCAGGCTGATGACTTGATGTCAGTCTATCGTCTTGCACTGGATAACGATCCTCAACTGCAAGCCGCAAAAGAGCAGCTGAACTCTGCCCGTGAGTCAAAGAGTTTAGCTCGTTCCCAGCTGTTACCCACTGTGGGGCTGGGTGGGACCTATGATGCGGTCCGTAGTGATGTCAAAACACTGCAAGGTACTTCTGTCGACGAGACAAGCAACTATCGAGAGAGTGGGTTGGGGCTGAATTTGACCCAACCTATCTACCGTCGTGACCGTTTGGTGCAGCTGGAACAGGCTGACAGTACAATAGCTCAGGCTGAAGCGGAATATGCTGCAGCTGAGATCGAATTGATGGTACGCAGCACCACCGCCTATTTTGATATCCTCTCCGCTGAGGATGATGTGAGAGTGGCCAATGCTGAACGTGAAGCCACAGGCCGGCAGCTGGAGCAGGCGCAGCAACGGTTCGATGTGGGATTGATCGCAATCACTGATGTGCATGAGGCCAAAGCGGCTTACGATGCAGCAAGAGCTGCCGAAATTGCTGCTGAAAACAGTCTGGATAATGCCTGGGAGGCACTCTACGAGATCATTGGTCCCCAGCCTAAAAGCGACTTGGGCAAGCTGGGAGATGGGCTGTTGTTGAACCCACCGGTGCCCAATAAACTGCAAGACTGGTCAGATACTGCTCAGCAGCAGAACTACAGTATTATTGCCGCCCGCTCCAACCTTAAAGTGCTTGAGCAGGAGATCGATGTCAGTAAATCGGGTCACTACCCAACCCTGGATCTGGTTGGTGGCTATTCGATAAATCGCAGTGACAGTGATAGGGCAACCGAAGCAGATACTGGCAGAATAGGTCTCTCCCTCGAGGTGCCTCTCTATACCGGTGGTGCAGTGAGTGCCTCCACCCGCCAATCCCAGGCCAACTTTCGCGCCGCCCAGCAGAGCCTGGATCTAACCCGTCGTTCAGTGAACCGACAGGTGAGGGATGCGTTTCGTGGTGTGCTCTCCGCCATCAGTCAGGTTGAAGCGCTTAAAGCGGCAACTGTCTCCGCTCAAAGTGCTTTGGAATCTACCCAGGCTGGATATGAGGTTGGTACCCGTACGATCGTTGATGTATTGAATGTGCAGCGCAATCTCTTCTCATCACAGCGGGACTATCTCAACTCCCGCTATGGCTATATTCTCAATGGTCTGGCTCTCAAATCCGCAGCAGGTACCCTGAGTGAGACGGACCTGGAAAATGTCAATGGTTGGCTGGAAAAGTGATTGATATCAAGGGGTAGATTCTGTGTCTGGTAATACCATTGGCAAACTCTTTACGGTGACCTCATTTGGAGAGTCCCATGGCCCGGCTATTGGTTGTATTGTCGATGGTTGTCCTCCAGGGATGCCTCTTTCCGCTGAGGATCTTCAGCACGATCTTGATCGTCGTAAGCCAGGCACATCACGCCATACTACTCAACGCCGGGAAGCGGATGAGGTGCAGATTCTCTCTGGGGTTTTTGAAGGTAAAACCACAGGTACTCCGATTGGTCTGATCATCAACAATACCGACCAACGCTCAAAAGACTACTCCGATATCATGGATCGCTTCCGTCCGGGACATGCGGACTACACCTACAACCAGAAATATGGTTTCCGTGACTATCGCGGGGGCGGTCGCTCTTCAGCCAGGGAGACGGCAATGCGGGTGGCTGCCGGAGGTATTGCCAAAAAGTATCTCTTCGAGCGGTATGGTATTCAGGTTCGGGGGTATCTTTCACAGCTCGGCCCGGTTCGTATTGAGCAGTTTGATTGGGACCAGGTCGATAAAAACCCCTTCTTCTCTCCAGACGCGGATAAGGTTTCAGAGATGGAGGCCTACATGGATGCACTGCGCAAAGAGGGTAATTCTGTCGGCGCTCGTATCAATGTTGTGGCCAGCGGTATGATGGCCGGCTTGGGTGAGCCAATCTTTGATCGTCTCGATGCAGACCTGGCCCATGCCCTGATGAGTATCAATGCGGTCAAAGGGGTGGAGATAGGAGATGGTTTTCTCGCTGTCGAGCAGAAAGGTACAGAACATCGGGATGAGATGACCCCGGATGGCTTTCTTACCAACCATGCGGGTGGCGTACTGGGGGGTATCTCCAGCGGCCAGGACCTGCTGGCCTCGATTGCACTCAAACCAACATCCAGTCTTCGTCTGCCTGGTCAGACGGTCAATCGTTCCGGTGAACCTGTGGAAGTGGTGACGCAAGGGCGTCATGATCCCTGTGTCGGTATTCGCGCCACCCCGATTGCTGAAGCGATGATGGCCATTGTTGTCTTGGATCATGTATTGCGTAATCGTGGGCAGAACATGGATGTCCAGTCAGGTCTCGCAGATCTTGGTAGCAACAGCTAACAGCTGCTCGTCACGCTGATATGCGCCATTTATACCTCACTCCACACTAGGGCCTGTTAACACTAATCGAATCGGCCCTGTTGCCCCTGAAAAAGCGCCAATCAAGGCGCGAGGAGAGAGGTTTGGTCACACCAAATGAACCACGAGCAACGCCGAGTGGCGTTTTTTCAGGGGTAACCCGAAGGGCTGAGACTATTTTTCCGCCCAGCGGCGTTATCATTCGCTCATGTAGAATGACTACACTTCGCTTATTCTGCCTTGCTGGACGAAAAAATAGTCTCAGCAGGGCCGATTCGATTAGCGTTAACAGGCCCTAGCAGGATGCCTTACTGGCGCCTTTCCGGATTCTATTTCTTCTACTTTGCGTCCCTGGGTGCACTGCTGCCTTTTTGGGGGCTCTATCTTCTGGATCGAGGTTTTTCACCAGCGCAGATTGGTGAGTTGATGGCGGTCATCATGGTGACCAAGTTGATTGCCCCGAACATATGGGGATGGATTAGCGACCATACCGGTCGGCGTATGCCGATTGTGCGATTGGCCTCTCTACTTTCAGTGATCTGCTTTCTGGGGGTCTTCTTTGTTGAGGGCTATTGGGCGCTTGCGCTGGTCATGATGTTATTCAGTTTCTTCTGGAATGCCTCATTGCCTCAGTTTGAGGCAGTGACCATGAGCTATCTGCGGGAGCGTATTCAAAACTACAGTCGTATCCGTCTCTGGGGTTCGGTTGGATTTATTCTCGCGGTATTGGCGCTGGGATTCCTGTTGGAGCGTTGGGGTGTGGGCGTGGTGCCACAAGTTGTGCTCTTCATCTACATAGGTATCTTCTTTAACAGTCTGCTGGTGCCTGAAAAAGAGGCTGGGCTCTCTCCTTTGGGACAGGGGTCGATACTTGAGGTACTGAAACGCAGGGATATCATCGCATTTTTATTGGTTTGCTTTCTGATGCAGGCAAGCCACAGCGCCTACTACGCCTTCTATTCGATCTATATGGAGGGGATTGGTTACAGCAGTGGTGTGATCGGCCAGTTGTGGGCCTTGGGTGTTGTTGCTGAAGTCCTGGTATTTCTGATTATGCATCGCCTGTTACATCGCTGGGGTGCGCGAACCGTTCTCATTGTCAGTCTGATGATCGCAGTGATTCGTTGGGTACTGGTTGCCTGGGGTTCAGACAATCTTCTGCTGGTGTTATTGGCGCAACTGATGCACGCCGCTACTTTCGGCACTTTCCATGCCGCCGCCATACACATGGTGCATCACTATTTTATTGGTCGTCACCAGGGGCGGGGGCAAGCGCTCTATAGCAGTATCAGTTTTGGTGCCGGAGGGGCGGTGGGCAGTCTTATGAGTGGCTATCTTTGGAGTGGTATCGGGCCTGAGATGGCTTATTGGGCTGCGGCTGTTTATGCCTTGATTGCTGTATTCATTGCCAGCCGATGGATTGATCGCCAGGAAGCACCGCTGGTTAGTTGATGCGGTGGATATTCAATTGGCACCCTTATCGACTTGACACTTCTGAGGGAGATGAGTAACTTTCGCACCTGCTGCGCTGCAACATAGCCGCCAATATTGGCGAAGCATCAGCATTTCTTTACAACTTGATACTCTCCGGAGCTCCCTAAATGGCCATCGAACGCACTTTTTCAATTGTTAAACCTGACGCGGTTGCAAAAAACCTGATCGGTAAAATCTACGCCCGTTTTGAAGACGCCGGTCTGAAGATTGTCGCGTCTCGTATGCTGCATCTCAGCCGTGAACAGGCCGGGGAGTTCTACGCTGTGCATAAGGAGCGACCTTTCTACAATGATCTGATCGATTTCATGACCTCTGGTCCGGTAATGGTGCAGGTTCTGGAAGGGGAAAATGCCATCAGTCGCAATCGGGAGATCATGGGCGCTACCAATCCTCAGGAAGCGGCCCCTGGCACTATTCGTGCGGATTTCGCCGAGACTGTTGATGAAAATGCGGTTCATGGCTCAGATGGACCGGACACTGCTAAAGAGGAGATCGGTTTTTTCTTCCCTGAAGGTGTCTGCGAGCGTACCCGTTAACTGACGCTAGGATCGCTATGGGCCAGCAGTTGTTGGCTCATGGCGTTTGCTGCATTTGATAGCGTCCGCTTACGGTGTGTCACTATGCCTAGAGAGCGGCTCAGTTGCAGTTCCGGGACTTCCAATTTCTGGATCTCTCCTCCGTCAAGAAATATCTCTGGTAGCAGACTCCAGCCCAGGCCGATACTGGTCATCATTTTGAGTGTCTCCAGATAGTCGGTTGCAAGGGTGCAGTTTACTTCGAGTTGCATTTCATTGACCGACTGTTCCAGCAGAGTTCGCGTATAGGTTCCCTTTGTCGGCAACACAGCTGGATAATCGACCAGTTGAGCTGCTGCAATCGATCCCTGCTGGGCCAGCTCGTGATCCGGGCCGATTGCTACACAAAGTGGATCGTGCCATATCTTTCGGGTTTCCAGGGTTTCGATGGGATTAAGGGGGAGGGTGACAACAGCCATTTCCAGTTCTCCATGTTCAACCGCCTGGCAGGCCTTTTCCGATTCCATAAAACGAATGTCCAGTGCTGCTTTTGGGTAGCAGTCTGTAAAGCCTCTTAGTACAGGCGGGAGTCGGTGCAGGCCGATATGGTGGCTGGTGCCCATGATCAGTTGACCCGAGATCTCCCCCGAGAGATTTGAGAGTCCCCGTTGTATGTCAGCCATCTCCTGTAGGATCTGTTCGGCTCTGGGTAGTAGCTGTTGTCCCGCTTCTGTGAGAAAGATCTGACGCCCAACACGATCGAAAAGACGTACTGAAAGCTCGTTCTCAAGAGCGGCCACCCGTTTGCTGACGGCGGGCTGGGTCAAGTAGAGGGTCTCCCCCGCAAGAGAGAATGAGCCCTCCCGGGCAACCTGAACAAAGGCACGAAGTGATGCAAAATCCATATCTATTCCTAATGGGAATGGAAAAAATGAAAAATATGAATTTGTATTATGTAGCACACTCCCCTATGTTTTGACTACCGCCGAATCAGGTTTTTCGGAAGATCAGCAAGAGGAGAGAGAGATGAGTGCAAAGACGCTATACGACAAATTATGGGAGTCCCATCTGGTGCGATCCGATGAGGATGGTACTGCACTGATCTATATCGATCGCCATCTGGTGCATGAAGTCACTTCCCCTCAGGCATTTGAAGGCCTGCGGATTGCGGGTCGAAAGCCCTGGCGTACCGAGGCCAATCTGGCAACGCCGGACCATAATGTTCCTACCACAGAGCGTTCTGGAGGGGTTAAAACCATCGTTGATCCGGTCTCCCGATTACAAGTAGAGACCCTGGATCAGAACTGTCAGGATTTTGCTATTACAGAGTTTAAAATGCTCGATCCAAGACAGGGCATAGTGCATGTGATCAGTCCTGAACAGGGAGCGACACTCCCCGGTATGACTGTGGTATGTGGTGACTCCCATACCTCGACGCATGGTGCAATGGGTGCTCTGGCTTTCGGTATCGGAACTTCTGAGGTTGAACATGTACTGGCCACTCAGTGCCTGATTCAGAAAAAGTCGAAATCGATGCAGGTTCGCGTCGAAGGGGAGGTCAGACCCGGAGTTACCGCGAAAGATATCGTTTTGGCGATTATCGGCAGGATCGGTACCGCTGGTGGGACAGGCTTTGCTATCGAATTTGCCGGGGATGCAATCGAGGCGCTGTCGATCGAAGGCCGCCTGACGCTATGTAACATGGCCATTGAGGCTGGCGCCAGAGCTGGCTTCGTCGCAGTTGACCAAAAGACCATCGACTATGTCAAAGGCAGACCTTATGCGCCGGAAGGCGATGAGTGGGAAAAGGCTGTTGCCAATTGGCAGACACTTCACAGCGATCCGGGTGCTGGCTTCGATCAGGTTATTGAACTTGATGCGGCTGACATCGCCCCTCAAGTGACCTGGGGCACTTCACCTGAAATGGTAGTGGGTGTTGATCAATTCGTACCTGATCCTGCAGATGAATCTGACCGGGTCAAGGCAGAGGGGATGAGTCGGGCTCTGCAATATATGGGGCTGGAGGCTGGAACTCCGATAAAGCAGATCACCGTCGACAAGGTTTTCATCGGTTCTTGTACCAACTCCCGTATCGAGGATCTGCGTGCCGCAGCCGAGGTAGCAAAGGGTAAGCGGATTGCAGGGAACGTCAAGTTGGCACTGGTTGTACCGGGTTCCGGTCTGGTCAAAGCGCAGGCTGAACAAGAGGGGTTGGACCAGATCTTTGTTGAGGCTGGCTTCGAATGGCGTGAACCTGGTTGTTCCATGTGTCTGGCTATGAATGCAGATCGGTTGGAACCTGGAGAGCGCTGTGCTTCAACCTCCAATCGTAATTTTGAAGGAAGACAAGGGCAGGGTGGCCGAACCCATTTGGTCAGTCCTGCAATGGCTGCAGCTGCAGCTGTTAATGGACATTTTGTCGATCTTTGAATGAAGAATTATTGTTAAGTATATTCATTAATTACATGAAAAATATTAAGAATATGCTGAATGAGAGGATAAGTTAATGGATAAATTCGAAATCTTTACCGGCATTGTCTGCCCGCTGGATCGATCCAATGTTGACACTGACGCCATTATTCCGAAACAGTTTCTAAAGTCGATTAAGCGATCTGGGTTCGGTCCCAATCTGTTTGATGAGTGGCGCTATCTGGATCAGGGTGAGCCGGGTATGGATAACAGCAATCGCCCTTTGAACCCTGATTTTGTACTCAATGATTCCCGTTACCAGGGTGCACAGCTATTGCTGGCTCGGGAGAACTTCGGTTGTGGTTCATCCAGGGAGCACGCCCCTTGGGCTTTGGAAGACTATGGGTTCAAGGTTATTATCGCCCCGAGTTATGCTGATATTTTCTTTAATAATTGTTTCAAGAATGGCATATTACCCGTTGTTCTTGATGAGAAAAAAGTTGATGATCTGTTTGCTCAGGCAACCCTTGAACAGGCACTTTCCCTGACTGTGGATCTGCAGGCTCAAGAGCTGCTCAAAGGGGATGGCGAACGGATCGCTTTTGAGGTGGACCCTTTTCGTAAGCATTGTTTGCTCAATGGGCTGGATGATATCGGCCTGACTCTGCAACATGTTGATTTGATCAAGGCCTATGAAGCGCGACGAAAGAGTGAAGCGCCTTGGCTGTTTTCTTGAGGTGAGGATAGATGAGCAAACAAATTTTAATTCTGCCAGGTGATGGTATAGGTCCGGAAATCGTAACTGAAGCGGTCAAGGTTTTAGCCGCCTTACGAGATGGTTACGGACTCGATATCGATATGGATGAGGCACTGATTGGTGGTGCAGCAATCGATGCCACCGGTGGCCCACTACCCGATGCCACTCTGGATCTGGCAAAAGAGGCGGATGCCATTCTGCTCGGTGCAGTTGGCGGACCGAAATGGGAGCAGCTTGATATCTCTATTCGTCCAGAGAAAGGTCTTTTGGGGCTCCGCGCCGAGTTGAATCTATTCGCTAACTTACGCCCGGCAATTCTCTATCCGCAGCTGGCCGAAGCTTCCAGCCTGAAAGCCGATATTGTGGCGGGGCTGGATATCATGATCGTGCGTGAGCTGACCGGAGGTATCTACTTCGGACAACCCAGAGGCATCCGGGAGCTGGAAGGTGGCGAACGTCAGGGATTCAATACGCTGGTATATAAGGAGTCTGAAGTCGAGCGCATCGCACAGGTTGCCTATGACATTGCCAAAAAACGTGACAATCGGGTCTGCTCTGTAGATAAGGCGAATGTTCTTGAATCAACAGAGCTATGGCGTGAAGTAGTGACACGGGTCGGCAGTGAGCATACCGAAGTCTCTCTAAGTCATATGTATGTAGACAATGCTGCCATGCAGCTGGTGAAATGGCCCAAACAGTTCGATGTGATTGTGACCACCAACATGTTTGGCGATATTCTTTCTGATTGTGCGGCGATGTTGACAGGTTCTATCGGTATGTTGCCCTCTGCATCACTGGATGAGCAGAGTAAGGGTATGTATGAGCCTATTCATGGCTCAGCTCCGGATATTGCCGGTAAGGGGGTTTCCAATCCGTTGGCGACGATACTCTCGGTTGCAATGATGTTGCGTTACAGTCTTGATGAGAGCGATATGGCAGATCGCGTGGAGCAGGCTGTAAACAGAGTACTGGATCAAGGATTGCGTACAGCGGATATCTTTGCTGATGGCATGACAGAAGTTAATTGTGAAGCAATGGGCGATGCAGTGGTTGCCGCGCTGGATTGAGTGTGATGGTATTGGCTGATTGCTTCTAAAAGTTTTTCTAACAGGTTATTGAAGATGAAAAGAGTCGGTTTTGTTGGTTGGCGTGGCATGGTGGGTTCAGTTCTTATGGGGCGCATGCTCGAAGAGAATGACTTTTCCCTGATTGATGAGCCGGTCTTCTTCACAACCTCCCAGGTTGGGCAGGCTGGCCCCGATATCGGTAAGTCGATTCCCGCCCTTAAAGATGCTGCATCGCTGGATGAGTTGATGGCTATGGAGGCCATCGTGACCTGTCAGGGAGGCAGTTATACGAATCAAGTTTACGATCAATTACGTGCAGCCGGCTGGCAAGGCTACTGGATTGATGCCGCTTCCAGTCTGCGTATGAAAGATCATACGTTGATAGTGCTTGATCCAGTCAATGAGTCGGTGATTCGTGATGGTCTGGTTGCTGGGAAACGTGACTTCATTGGCGGTAATTGTACAGTCAGCCTGATGCTGATGGCTTTGGGCGGGCTGTTTCGTGAAGATCTGGTGGAGTGGGCAACTTCAATGACCTACCAGGCAGCTTCAGGTGCTGGTGCACGTAATATGCGTGAATTGATCAGTCAGATGGGGGCCTTGGAGGTGGCGGTGCATGATCAGTTGATGGATCCCGCTTCTGCAATTCTTGATATCGACCGCAAAGTTGCTGATACCATGCGTAGCGACGCTTTTCCAACAGATAACTTCGGGGCTGCCCTTGCCGGAAGCCTGATCCCATGGATCGATGTGCCTCTTGAAAATGGCCAGAGCAAGGAGGAGTGGAAAGGTTATGTTGAGACCAATAAAATATTGGGCCGAAGTGATAACCCGATCCCAATAGATGGAACCTGTGTACGAATCGGGGCTATGCGCTGCCACAGTCAGGCGCTGACCATAAAGTTACGTAAGGATGTGCCGATAGACGAGGTGGAGTCGATACTGGGTGGCGCCAATGATTGGGTGCAAGTTGTTCCGAATCAGCGTGATGTCACAGTGAGTGATTTGAATCCAGCTCAGGTGACTGGAACCTTGAATGTTCCGGTCGGACGTCTGCGAAAGATGAACCTGGGTGAGGAGTATCTGAATGCCTTCACTGTTGGTGACCAGTTACTTTGGGGTGCTGCAGAACCATTGCGACGGATGTTGAGGATATTGCTGGAAGGATAATTCCAGCTCAAAACCTCAAGGCATCGGTTTTTGATGGGGCTGATTGGGTTGAGGATCGATAGATCTTCCTCATAACAAGCAGAAATGGAAGTGAAAAAATACGACCGATTTCTCACTTTTAGTTGTTGAGCCCAAATAGCTGTACAGTATTGCGATTTTTATTGTGATGATCCTTTTAGTTTTGGTAAAAAGATCATTCATAAGCTATAGTTAGCGACTAATTGTTAAGTTTATTCTAACCATTCGGGGCTGAACGGCGGGCCTCTGACCCACTGTGTCAAGGTGACTTTTTGGCCAGTGGTTATGTTTTCTGGCAAGGAGGAAGCATGATTCGTAAGCTGTCTTTGGCAGTGGCTGTTGCAACAGCTCTGTCACCATTGGGTGCTCTCGCTCTCGGACTAGGTGAAATTCACCCACAATCGGCACTTAATCAGACCTTCAAGGCCGATATCGATCTGCTTTCCGTTTCCCAGGAAGAGTTGCAGGATGTACGTGTCTCTCTGGCTTCTTTACAGGCCTTCAAAAAAGCGGGTATGGAGAGGCCTTTTCATCTGACTTCACTGAAATTTGCTACGCAGCTGACAGCTTCGGGCAAACCGGTAATCTCAATCAGCAGCAAGGATCCTATACGTGAGCCCTTTCTGAATTTTCTTGTTGAGGTCAATTGGCCGAAAGGCAGGTTGGTCAGAGAATTCACAGTATTGCTGGATCCGCCGGTAACCCTGAGTCGAAAGCCTACTCCGGTTGCTGCACCTGTTGTCAGAAACCAGCCAGTTACCAGAGTGATCCCAAGCCGTAGGGCAACAGCGCCTGCAGCCAGCATGTCTGAAGTAACGATGAGTTCTGGAGGGGGAAGGGAGTACGGACCTGTACAGCCCAATGAAAACCTCTGGAATATCGCCAAGCAGATGCGCGAAGGTGGTGAGTCGATCGAGCAGGTGATGATGTCACTGCTGGACAACAACCCTTCAGCATTTATCAACAACAACGTAAACAACCTCAAAGTCGGAAAGATCTTACGCTTACCAGAGGATGCGAATGTTACTGCCATGACGAAGCGTGAAGCACGCGAAGAGTTCATGGCACAGACCAGAGAGTGGCAGTCAGGTTCCCGACGTGCTGCAGCCCCCGAACAGAGCAAGCAACAAGCATCTACTCCGAGCTCTTCCCCAGCGCCTAAGGATCGACTGAAGCTGGTCTCTCCAAAACCTGGCGCAGGTGAATCTGCTGAACGGGAAGGTATGGCGGAATCTGCCGAGATTGATCGTCTGCAGCAAGAAATATTGTTGGTGAGGGAGTCCAATGAGGGTGCTCTGCAAGAGAACAGCGCGCTAAAATCCCGAGTACAGGAACTCGAAAATCAGATTCAAGACATACAAAGGCTACTGACACTCCGCAGTGATGAACTGGCTGAAGTACAGGCCGCACAATCAACTGCCTCTCAGAAGATGGAAGAGATGCAGCCTGCTGCAGAACCAGAGGTGCCTGTTGCTGAAGCTGAGGTAGCCGAAGAGATGACAGCTGCTGAACCTGCAATGGCAGAAGCAGAGAGCGCCCCAGCCTATGAGATAGAAGCGCCTGCTATGCCAGTGCCTGAAGGTACTGTTATAGAGGAAGTAGATATTGAATCCAAAATAGCTGCTGAGCAGGACAAGATGGCTATGGAGGAGGCGCCAGCAACTGAGGCTGAACCCGCCGCTGCGCCAACATCAGCACCTGTTGCAGATAAAGTGGAAGCCAAACCGGCACAGCCAGAACCGAAACTTGCCGAACCACCAGTTGCTAAATTGCCAGAAAAGAAGGTGAGCTATTTCGACGGTTTGAAAGAGAACAGCACCATGCTCGCAATTGTCGGTGGTGCGGGTGTCCTGCTGATTGGTCTGCTGACCATGATTATGCGGCGTCGTAAAGAAGCGGAGGCTGAGTTTGCAGAGAGTATTCTGGTCTCACCGGATAGCGATATCGTGCCAACCGGTGCTGATGATAGTAGTTCTCTGACTTCGCCTACCGATGAAACCTCTTTCATGAGTGATTTCTCACCCAGCGATATCGATGCATTGCAGGATGAGACTGGTGAGGTGGATCCTCTCTCTGAAGCAGACGTCTATATTGCATATGGTCGATACCAGCAGGCAGAAGAGCTCATCAATCAGGCCATCGAGAAGTATCCTGAGCGTGAAGAGCTTAAGCATAAACTGCTTGAGATCTATTTCTCCGCTAAAAAGTCTGATGAGTACTCAGCCCTTGCACAGAAACTGCATGATGATGGCTTGGCTGAACAACAGCCTGATGCCTGGAGCAAGATCACTGCTATGGGTAAGGAGCTGAATCCTGGACATGCCCTGTTTGCAGGTGCAGCTGGAATGGCTGCTGCCGATCTGTCAGACGGTCTTGATGATCTGGACCTGGATCTAGGTTCTGTCGCCGATATTGAAGAACCTGCTGCTGCTCCTGAAGCTGCCCAAGATGTCATTTCGGATGCCTCCGATGAATTGGACTCCATGGATCTGAGTGGCCTGGATAATCTTGATGAAATGGATTCCGAATCCCTTGAGGCTGATCTCTCTCTTGATTCCGAATTTCTGAACAAGATGGATGGGGTGGAAGAGGCGACTCCGATGGAGGATTCCGATGCATTGGACATCGATCTGAGTGATCTTGAGATCGATTCAGTACCCTCATCTGGAATTGAATCCAAACCAGTAGCAGAAGAGAGTTCAGAAGATCCGCTCCCCTTTGATCTTTCCGACATAGAAGATAGCCAGGTTCTGGATGATGTCGTTGAAGGCATCGAGGTAGAGGATTCCGAAGTCCTTGATGACCTGGATCTGGATAGTATCGAGCGAGAACTGGAAAACATCTCCACTGACCTGGACAATGAAACAGGCGATGTTGATGAGCTGAGTCTACTGCACAGCCATAGTGAAAACCTTGATCTTGACTCTACAGATGAGATTACCACTAAGCTTGACCTGGCCCGTGCCTATATAGACATGGGTGACAATGAGGGCGCCAAGAGCATCCTTGAAGAGGTTGTTGGTGAAGGTAGTGAACCCCAGCAGAAAGAGGCCCAGGATCTTCTGAGCAGTCTCAGCAGCTGAACTTAATCTGTTCCGAACAATTTTTTGTTCGGGTAAATAGAAGGGCGCACCGGGTGCGCCCTTTTTTTTCAGGAACTTTTTTAGGGCCTGTTAACACTAATCTAATTGGCCCTGTTGCCCCTGAAAAAAGCGCCAATCAAGGCGCGAGGAGAGAGGTTTGGTTACTCCAAATGAACGAGGTTTTTAATGAGGGTGGCCCTGGGTATAGAGTACGATGGAACCGCTTTCCACGGTTGGCAGTATCAGGGCGATGTTCGCAGTGTCCAGGAGTTGTTGCAAATAGCCCTCTCGAAAGTCGCTGATCATGAAGTAACTGTACACTGTGCTGGCAGAACCGATACCGGTGTGCATGCCACCGGGCAGGTGGTACATTTTGATACCCCTGCAGTCAGATCTGAAAGATCCTGGATCCTGGGTAGTAACGTGAATCTTCCTGCAGATGTCAGTGTGAGCTGGGCTAAGGAGATGTCCGAGACCTTCCATGCCCGTTTCAGTGCTATTGGACGGCACTATCGTTATCTTATTTTGAATCAACCCTATCGTTCGGCCTTATGGCGAAATCGAGCCGTGTGGATACACCAACCCTTGGATGAGATGGCCATGCATGGCGCTGCTCAGCATCTGCTGGGAACACACGATTTTTCATCCTATCGGGCTATTGGCTGCCAGGCAAAGCATCCGGTCAGAACCATTCACAGCCTGACGGTCTCCCGCCAGGGGGAGATGTTGAGCATAGATATTCACGCGAATGCTTTCCTACACCATATGGTTCGTAATATAGCTGGAGTATTGATCTCCATAGGCAAAGGTGAACAACCTGAATCCTGGGCAGCAGAGGTTTTAGAGTTGCGTGACCGCACACTGGGTGGCGTTACAGCGTCTCCCCAAGGATTGTGTCTGACAAAGGTGGATTATCCTGATGAGTTTAAACTGGATGATTGATGAAGGCGCATATGATAGAGGGATATTTGATTGCAAATGACCATAGCGTCGGCCCTGAGCTTACTGTATCTTTCAGCATCCTATGAGAACCAGAATTAAGATTTGTGGAATTACCAGGCCAGAAGATGGGCTTGCTGCTGCCCGTCTCGGGGCGGATGCAATTGGCTTGGTGTTTTATCCACCCAGCCCCAGGGCGGTGACTCCTGATCAGGCAGCAGAGATTGTGAAAAGCCTGCCGCCTTTTGTTACAGTTGTGGGTCTGTTCGTAGACGAAGATAGAACGGTTATCGAGCAGATCCTCAAAGAGGTACCCCTCGATCTGCTTCAGTTTCATGGAGATGAATCCCCAGAAGAGTGCAGTGGATTTGGCAGGCCATGGGTCAAAGCGATCAGAATGAAAGCGGATACTGACCTGGCATTTGAAGCGCAAGCCTATGCTTCAGGTTCGGGTTTGCTGCTTGATACCTATAAGGCAGGCGTGCCCGGAGGCACTGGCCAGACTTTTGACTGGAGTATGGTGCCCCTGTCCCTTGCTGGCAGGATCATACTGGCTGGTGGATTGGATAGCGAGAATGTGACTCAAGCGGTGCAGCAGCTGCGACCATTTGCAGTTGATGTCAGCGGCGGTGTGGAAGAATCGAAGGGAATCAAAGATGTGGCAAAGATAGAGGCCTTCATTACGGGAGTGATGCGTGGTGACAACGACTGAAAATATGATCGGGAACTATCCCGACGAACGGGGACATTTCGGTTCCTATGGCGGGGTATTCGTCTCTGAAACCCTGATGAAACCGCTCGATGAATTACGCGAGGCCTATCAGCACTATATGCAGGATGAGGCCTTCCTTAAGGAGCTGGATGAAGACCTTAAACACTATGTAGGTCGTCCTTCACCCATCTACCATGCCAAGCGCTGGAGTCAGGAACTGAATGGCGCACAGATCTACCTCAAACGGGAAGATCTCAATCACACTGGCGCACATAAGGTAAATAACACAGTAGGCCAGGCTTTGCTGGCGCGCCATATGGGTAAAACCCGCATTATTGCCGAGACAGGGGCAGGGCAACATGGTGTTGCTTCAGCGACGGTAGCCGCACGTCTGGGACTGGAGTGTGTGGTCTATATGGGGGCGGTGGATATTGCCCGTCAGGAAGCCAATGTCTATCGTATGCGTCTGTTAGGTGCAGAAGTCAGATCTGTTGAGTCAGGTTCTAAAACCCTCAAAGATGCGCTGAATGAAGCGATGCGCGACTGGGTAACGAATGTCGACGACACATTCTATATTATCGGCACTGTTGCCGGCCCTCATCCCTATCCTGCGATGGTAAGGGATTTTCAATCAGTGATCGGACGGGAAGCACGTCAGCAGATGCTGGATCAGACCGGTCGTCAACCCGATGCACTGGTTGCCTGTGTCGGAGGAGGATCGAATGCTATCGGTCTCTTCTACCCATATCTGGATGATAGAGAGGTGGCGATCTATGGGGTGGAGGCTGCAGGCAGTGGATTGGAGACAGGTAATCACGCAGCCCCCCTATGTGCCGGAAAGCCTGGTGTACTGCATGGCAACCGTACCTATTTAATGGAAGATAGTGATGGCCAGATCATTGAGACTCACTCTATCTCAGCTGGTCTGGATTATCCTGGTGTTGGCCCTGAACATGCCTGGCTTAAAGACAGCGGAAGAGCCAATTATGTTGCGGTCACTGATGATGAAGCACTGCGTGCATTTCATGATCTGACCTGTATCGAAGGTATAATCCCGGCACTTGAATCGAGTCATGCATTGGCCTATGCCGCAAAGCTGGCTCAGACCATGAGTCGTGATCAGATGGTGCTGGTCAACCTCTCCGGTCGAGGCGACAAAGACATGCATACGGTGGCGGCGCACGAGGGATTGAAGTTATGAGCATGCTCAAGAAGAAGTTTGATCAACTACAGCAACAGGGTAAAACTGCGCTTATCCCGTTTTTGACTGCGGGAGACCCTTTGCCAGAGATTACCGTTGATCTTATGCAGGATCTGGTTGCCGCTGGTGCCGACATCATTGAGCTGGGTGTACCATTCTCAGATCCTATGGCCGATGGTCCAGTCATCCAGCGGGCAAGTGAGCGGGCTCTGGAGTATCATGTCAGTCTGAGAGATGTATTGGAGATGGTTCGGCGCTTCAGGCAGATGGATAGTGAAACCCCTGTGATATTGATGGGGTATCTCAATCCAATAGAGATTATGGGCTATCAGCCATTTGCCAAGCAGGCCGCAGAGTCCGGGGTGGATGGTGTTTTGATTGTCGATGTGCCTCCTGAAGAGGGGCACGATCTTCAGCAGATACTGAAGCAGCAAGGGGTGGATCAAATCTATCTTGTTGCACCCACCAGCACTGAGGATCGTGTACGGCGTATCTGTGAACTCTCTAGTGGCTTCGTCTACTATGTTTCTGTAAAGGGTGTCACAGGCGCCAGTCATCTCGATTTAAAAACTTTGGATGATAAACTGAAACAAATTCGACAGAATACAGAACTACCTGTGGGGGTCGGATTCGGTATCAAGGATGCCGAGACTGCTGCTGCAGTTTCTCAACTGGCTGATGCAGTGGTTGTTGGGAGTGCTTTGGTTTCGCGGGTTGAGGCGCTGGCCGATCAACCTGAAAAGATAGGCGCAGCCCTACGGGGACTGCTTTCGTCGATGAGACAAGCGATGGATAGCGCTGAGCCTATGTCCTGAACCCGAGAATATAACGATAAAGGTTAACTAGATCTATGAGTTGGTTCGAAAAACTGATGCCAAGCCGCATCCGAACGGATGCAGGGCATAAACGTGCAGTACCAGAGGGGTTGTGGGCCAAGTGTCCGGGGTGCAGCGCGATTCTCTACCGGGCTGAGATGGAAAGAAATCTCGATGTCTGCCCAAAATGTCACTACCACAACCGAATCGGTGCCAGAAGGCGACTTGAAACCTTCCTTGATCCTGAGCCCAGGGAGGAACTCGGTGTAAATCTTGAGTCTGTTGACCCACTGAAATTCAAGGATAGCAAAAAGTATAAGGAGCGGTTGGCTCAAGCCCAGAAAAAATCCGGTGAAAAGGATGCTTTGGTGGCCATGCGTGGCCAGCTTAAAGGTATGGATATCGTGGTTACGGCATTCGAGTTCAGTTTCATGGGCGGTTCAATGGGATCCGTGGTGGGTGAACGCTTTGTACGTGCGGTCAATATGGCCCTGGAACGGCATATCCCACTGATCTGTTTTTCTGCCAGTGGTGGCGCTCGCATGCAGGAGTCTCTGTTTTCACTGATGCAGATGGCTAAGACCAGTGCTGCTCTGGAGCGGTTACAGAAGCGTGGTTTACCCTTTATCTCAGTGATGACTGACCCGACTATGGGCGGTGTTTCAGCCAG
The DNA here is from genome assembly GCF_058244645.1 of Candidatus Thiodiazotropha sp. AKAK3. Lineage (NCBI taxonomy): Bacteria > Pseudomonadati > Pseudomonadota > Gammaproteobacteria > Chromatiales > Sedimenticolaceae > Candidatus Thiodiazotropha > Candidatus Thiodiazotropha sp. AKAK3. The sequence goes on along the minus strand of NZ_JBSYOQ010000042.1, from coordinate 26,441 downwards.
CCTGGCGATGCTCGGCGATATCAATATTGCTGAACCCAACGCCTTGATCGGATTTGCTGGCCCCAGGGTTATTGAGCAGACCGTGCGAGAGAAGTTACCGGAAGGGTTTCAGCGCAGTGAGTTTTTACTTGAACATGGCGCAATCGATATGATTATTGATCGGCGGGATTTGCGTGATCGAGTAGCCGACCTGATCAGTATCCTGATGAGTAAACCAAGAGCCTGAGTGGGCCTCTATTTGAGTGCGATACTCGTCAGTCTTTCACACAGATTGTGTGCTTTGGAAAAGGCGACCCTTTCAATGCAGCGCTCAGCGTATCAGCGCCGTTCACCATTGTCTCGCCCGAAATATAACTGTCTGTAGATACTGATGCGTTTCAATACCCTTGAGCAATGGCTCGGTTGGCAAACCACCCTGCATCCGAAGGAGATCGACCTGGGTCTGGAACGGGTATCCGATGTATGGCATCGGCTCAAACCGGAAGGGCTCCAATCCTTGGTCGTAACAGTCGCCGGCACCAATGGCAAAGGCTCCAGCGTGGCACTGCTGGAGAGTATCTATCGCCATGCAGGTTATCAGGTAGGCGCCTATACCTCGCCCCATTTGGTTAGATATAACGAGCGCATACGTATTAATGGCCAAGAGGTCTCCGATAGCGCCCTCTGTCAGGCCTTTGAGCGGGTCGATCAAGCGCGGGGGCAGACCATATTGACCTATTTCGAATTTGCCACCCTGGCCGCTTTGATTCTATTTGCAGAGCAGAACCTCGACCTGGTGATTCTCGAGGTAGGTTTAGGGGGGCGTCTGGATGCGGTCAACATCATCGATGCGGATGTGGCTTTGATTACCACAGTGGATCTGGATCATACCGACTGGCTTGGGGATAGCCGCCAGCAGATCGGCCTGGAAAAGGCCGGTATTATGCGTAGCAACAGGCCAGTGGTGGTTGGAGACAGCGCGATCCCAGAGAGTGTGCCTGAATATGCGCAGAAGATCGGTGCTGAACTCTATTTGGGCGGCAGCCATTTTAATCTGAGCCCTGGTGGTGATACCTGGCAATGGCAGACTAAGGGTGACGATTTGCTGACACTGCCGCAATTCAGGTTTAACGGCAAAGGGCAGGTCAGTAACACCAGTGCAGTGATAATGGTCTGTAGACTACTGCAATCCAGTCTGCCACTGAATCAAATGCAGATCATTGACGGATTGAATCAAGTTTCGTTGCGGGGACGTGCCCAGTTGATCGAGGGCGAGCCCAGTATACTGCTCGATGTGGCACATAACACTCAGTCTGTCTCATCGCTTAAGGAGCACCTGGATCGGCTTGGCTGGCCAGGCAGGATAATCGCACTATTCGGTCTGTTGAAGGATAAGGATGCCAAATCGATCGTGGAAATCATTAAACCTGCTGTCTCCGGCTGGTATCTGGTCGACCTTCCGGGAGATCGGGGACAAAGTGCTGAGCAATTGGCCAAGGCGGTACGACAGAGCGGGGTCGAGAGTTCTGTTCACTGCCACCACAATTTTGCGGATGCTTTAAAAGCAGCTCAAACAGAGGCAGAGCCACAAGATTTGCTTCTGATATTCGGTTCCTTTCTGATAGTCGGAGACGCGTTGCAACATTTGCACCCAGAATGAGGTCGCCGGTGGGAACTGATATACTCGCACTTTGAATATGAACAAACTATCAAAACGGTGGCAGAAATGAACAGGTTTGTCGCCGGATTAATGTTAAAGAAATCTTCGCTGCAAGACGGATGTGATTAATATGGCCCTGGAGGAGAGACTGAAACAGAGGATGCTGGGTGGGGCAGTGCTGGTTGCGCTGATCGTCATTTTTGTACCTATGTTAATCGAAGAACCGGTTGAGAAACGCGATCAGTCAGCTCACTCCATACCGATAAAACCTCAATCCCCGACGTCTCAGCCAGTTCGAACCCCTGAGCCTGTAAAGCCGCAAAAAAAGATTGCATCTGAGGCACCTCCACCAAAACCTGCGGTCGAACAGAAACCAAAGGCTCAACCCAAGCCGAAGCCGGTTGTTAAAACCAAGCCGAAGAAGGCTGCGACCAGTGACAAATCCCGCACATCACCAACGGCCTGGATAATACAAGTGGCGAGTCTGACGAATGAGAAGAATGCTGAAAAGTTGGTGGAAAAGTTACGTAAAGCGGATTTGCCGGCACAGATGGAACTTGTCAAATTGGATGGTAAGCGACACTATCGTATAAGAGTAGGGCCAGAGGTTGATCACAGACTTGCAGAGAAGATGCTTGCTAAGATAAAAAAAGATTTCAAAATGAACCCGAAACTGATGCGCTATCCTCAATGAGTGATGGATTAGTGTTAACAGGCCCAGTGGAAACCTGAGATGAATATCGCAACACGTGCACAATCCTATCTCAATGGATGGATGGATGATAAAAGCTCACCTAAATGGCTGGAGGGCTTTCTAAGCAGTCAGTTGCCGGTCATCGTTACCATTGTATTAATTCTGCTGATCAGTATGCGGGCTGCAGATCTTACCTGGGGTCTGATTCCTGCACCTCAGGTTCCGTTACACGTTCCGCCAACCACTGGGGCGCAAACATCGATTTCAAAAGTCTCACCAGCTGATAGCAACCAGTTATCAAAAATCGATAAACTGCATCTTTTTGGCGAAGCCGGAGTGAACAGAAAGCCCAAGAAGGTAGATAAAAAGGCGCCGGAGACTCGACTGAATCTCACCCTGCATGGTGTTTTTGTGGCTGAGCAGCCCGAAAATGGTGCAGCAATCATCGGCACCGGATCCACTCAGAAATACCATAAAGTAGGTGGTGCGGTGATGTCTGGAGTGACCCTGCAGGGTGTCTATACCGATAGGGTTGTACTTATGAGAAAGGGAAAGTCCGAGGTATTGAAGTTTCCTAAAATCAAAAACACCAGTGCCCCGAGCAAGGGAAAAAGCTCCAATAAAGGCAGACGTAGCGTCAAAGCCAGAGATAACTTCGGTCCCAATGTTAGCGCTTCATCGTCTCGCAAAGGTAATCTCAGTCAATACCGGGATATGTTGCGCGAAGAGCCGCTAAAGGTTTTCGAATATGTACGTTTTGTACCCGTCAAGTCGCGTGATGGGATGAAGGGATATCGAATTCTGCCCCAGAAAAACCGTGAGTTGTACAATCAACTGGGGGTCAGGCCTTCTGATCTGGTCACAGCAGTTAATGGCATTCCTCTGACCAATGACAAAGAGGCGATGAAACTGATGGATCAGCTCAAAGACTCACAGACGCTGCAGGTGGATATCATTCGCAATGGACAGACTAGGTCATTGAATTTCGACCTGAATTAAAAATTGCCCTTCCTTTAGCCTAAAAAGATCAGTTGGGCAGCGTGATTCACCCAACAGGTGGCCATGACCATCGAAGCTATTTTCTACACAATCAGGAACCTGCTACTAGAATGGAGCGATCAACTGATTTTTTAGGTTTAACAATCAGCATCTAGTGGCATAGCCCTAAAAGCCAATTCAGAGCTCAGGTGTTGCCGGGGGGGTTGGCTGATTAGGCACCAGGGCCACTTCGTCACCATTCTCCAATGGGGTAAACATCTCTGCAAATTGCTTGTTGATGGTTGGACGGAGTAGTGATTCGTCAAATACAGGTGCGATTTCCGGACGTCGCATTCTCATCAGCTTCAGCAGATCGGTAATTGTGGAGACTGACTGTGGAAGAACTATCTCCTCAGCCTCTTTACCTATCTTGTTCGCCAGCCAGGCGAAGTAGAATAGTTTGACCACCCGATCTTTCTGCACTTCGCTTTGTCGCTGATAACCCGCAGCTTCCAACTTTTCCAAGTATTTTTTCCAGTTATTCTCATACTTTGAGCCTAACTGATAGAGCGTTTCCCAAGAGTAGATACCGGTATCATGACCGTCATCGAATATCAGTCTAATGGCATATTGGCCCTGAGGCTCAATTTTTTCGATATTGACCGACTCTTTGCCCGTGACGGGTATTTTGCTAGCCTTGACTTCAGCGGCGGTGGAAAAAACACGCAGATATTCACAGGGGAGCTCAAAGTTGGCCCCATCTGAGAATCGAAGTGCCAGAAGACGGGACTTTCTGTGCAGGTTGATTTCAATGGGGGTAGGGGTCTCTGTAGTCATGGCTTTGGTCAGCAGTGTTTGATCAAGGGTGAAGGATCATGTCACAGAACAGGTTCCCGCTTCAACCTGGACATTTCAAGAGATTCCGTGAGTTGTGCAAGAGCTAACTGGAGGCTTAATTAAACGACATTTAGCGCTTGCCGCTGCCCGACACCTTAAGTAGCACTCGATCCATGCCGCGGCTGGTCAAAATGCGTCTCAACAGGCCAAAAAGGTAGGTTGGGAAGGTAACTGAGTATCTGACTTTGGCTGACCGGCTTTCCAGGGCATGAATAACCCTCTTTAAAACTGCTTCTGGAGGTAGTGTGAAGGGGGTGGCGGGGCCCTTTTTCTTCAATCTGGCCAACATCGCCTGGTAGTGTGCTTTGTGAGCTGACTCTTCCGGGTCGATATTTTTTTGCCACATAGCAAATGCATTGTCTCGGAATCGGCTCTCAATTGGCCCGGGTTCAATCAGAGAGACTTGTATGCCACTGTCAGCCAATTCCAGGCGTAGGGTATCTGTCAGGCCCTCCAGTGCATATTTGGTGGCAACATAGGCCCCTCGATAGGGGAGGGTCATGAAACCTAGGATTGAGCTGTTCTGAATGATGCGTCCCATACCCTGTTTGCGCATCGCGGGAATTACCTGGCAGGTCAAATCGTGCCAGCCGAAGAGGTTGGTCTCAAATTGTTCCCGCAACACTGCCACGCTGAGATCCTCCACTGCGCCAACCTGACCATAGGCACCGTTGTTGAATAGGGCATAGAGCGTCCCGCCAGTCTCATTAAAGACCTTCTCGACAGTAGCTTTGATGCTTTCACTATCGGTTAGATCCAGCCTGAATGCTCTCAAACCCTGCTGCTGTAAATCACTGACATCATTAGGGTTTCTGGCGGTTGCGAATACATCATAGCCACGTTCTTTCAGTGCCTTGGCGACGCATAGACCGATACCACTTGAACAGCCTGTGATGAGTATGCTTTTTGTATCGGTCATGGTGTTAACTTACCTCTGTGATAGTGGCTAAAAAAGACTGGAAATTCCTAAACCAGGAATTAAAGTTTGACTCATTGTGACCGCTAAACCAAACAGATTAATCGCATTAAGACAACGCTCTCTGACCCGGATAGAGAATTGCTCTGAAAGCGACTAAAACAGCAACGGAGTTTCGGAGAATATTTAGGTGGACATTGCGACACTGGTTGGTCTTTTAGGTGGATTCGGCATAATTATCGGTGCGATCGCCTCTGGCGGCGACGTGATGTTATTTGTCAATGTTCCTTCTCTGCTTATCGTTGTCGGTGGTACTTTCATGGTAACCCTGATGCAGGTCTCATTGGGTGATTTTCTCGGTTCCTTCAGTATGGGGATGAAGGCCTTCTTTTATAAAACCGATGATCCAAAGAAATTGATTGAGGAAGCGGTAGAGTTGGCTGATATCGCACGTAAAAATGGCTTGTTGGCCCTGGAAGGACAAGAGATATCCAACGGCTTTCTCAAGCAGGGCATTGGTCTGTGTGTTGACGGGCACGATCCGGTACTGGTGAATAAGTTGCTGACCAAGGATATCGATCTCACGATCGAGCGCCATGAGGTCGGCCAAACGATGTTTAAAAATATGGCTACCATGGCACCGGCAATGGGTATGATCGGAACACTGGTGGGACTTGTTCAAATGTTGGCTAATATGTCTGACCCTGCGAGTATCGGTCCTGCGATGGCTGTTGCACTGCTGACAACCCTGTATGGCGCGGTAATTGCAAATGCTTTCGCTCAGCCTATCGCTGATAAGCTGGCTCGAGCCAGTGGTATGGAAAAAACCAATAAATCATTGATTATAGAGACAATATCAGGAATTCAGGAGGGTATGAATCCAAGGGTCCTGGAACAGCTTCTTAGCACCTATTTGCCCACTGGCAAGCGTCCTGTACAGGAAGGCTGAGCATGGCTGACGAATGTCCCAAATGTCCCGATGGTCTGCCCCCATGGTTGGCTACCTTTGCGGATCTGATGTCGTTGCTGATGTGTTTCTTCGTACTACTGCTCTCTTTTGCCGAGGTTGATGCCCAGCGGTTTAAGAAGATGGCAGAGTCGATGAAAGATGCCTTCGGTGTGCAGCGGGAGATACCGGCAGTCGAAATCGTCAAAGGCACCAGTGTCATTATGCAGGAGTTCAGTCCGGGTAAACCAGAGCCTTCACCAATTGATGATATTCGGCAGACGACCAGTGATTTAGAGCAGGAGTTTCTTGATAGGGAAAAACAGCAGCAGGATAGTCTTGATATCGATCAAGCCAAGGCCGCGATGCAGGAGAAACTGGAACGAGAGGTTGAAGCTCAGGCAGTTGAGCTGCAGGAGATGCTGGAGGAAGAGATAAACGAAGGACTGATCGATGTGGATACAGAATCTACTAACATTATCATACGTATACAGGAAAAGGGCTCATTTCCTTCAGGGCGGGCAAATCTGAATCCCGATTTTTTCGAAGTCATTACCAAGATTACCGATGTGATTTCGACAACGCCGGGTAAGATCGTGGTAGCGGGCCATACGGACAATATACCGATCTCCACCAGACGATTCCGCTCCAACTGGGAGCTCTCCTCTGCCCGTGCAGTAACTGTGGTACATGCCATGCTGAGTAACGCAAGCATTGAAGAGGACAGGTTTCTGATACAGGGTTATGCCGATTCTCATCCCCTGGTTGATAATGATACTGCTGAAAACCGGGCACAAAACAGGCGTGTTGAGCTGGTCATACAGCGTGGTGAGGATCTTGGTGGCAGCCAAGAATCTGCTGCAATGCCTGAGGAAATAGACTGATTCAAATGATTTGTAACCTACTTTTAGTGTTAACCGGCCCGAATAGGAGTCAGACCGATGTCTATAGATGATCAGGAAAAAACCCAAGATGAGCGCAGGGAATTTTTCCGTATAGACGATTCTCTTCAAGTGAGTTATCGGGTAATTCCCGCATCTGAAATACCCTCCAGTATTGATGAGCAACTGAGGGCAGGTGATAGATTTACTGTGATGACACGTTTACAGGAGATCAGTCAACATCTGTCCGCCTCAATGCATCGAATTGAGCAGCGTGACACTGACATTGCCGACTACCTCAAAGCGCTCGACGAAAAGGTCAATCTGCTGGGTAAAAGCTTTCTGACAGAAGAGCGGGAACTGCTTGATCGACCCTCGCAAAAAGTCAATTTGAGTGCTGGTGGATTGGGTATGGATATCACCGAGCAGGTTGAAGTGGGCTCAATGGTGGAGATCAAGCTGCTGCTGCTACCCTCATACAGCGGTCTTCTGGCCTATGGGGAAGTGGTTGGTATTGTAGCTTCCGAGGGGGATCATCCAGATTATCCCTATCATGTCAGAATCAATTTTTCACTGATCCGCGGGGCAGATCAGGATGCCCTGATTCGACATATCACTCGGCGACAGGGAGAGATGTTGAGACAGCGCCGGGAGATGAAGGAGTCGCAAGAAAATTGATCCTCACTTTGTGGGTCTACCATCTTCATCAATTCTCAGTAAGGTAGCCTGGATTCCGTTGCACTCAATCCAGGCTACAGGCTATTGCGCGCCGTGCAGGAGCTGTACCACCACAAGTGCTCACTTCACGCCGTCCGACTGATCTTTTTAGGTTTAAAGAACCTTGAATAGTAGTCTACTCACCCCAATATGGTAGGATTCCAGAATTCTACGCTGCATAACAGAATGCGGCGACTAAATTCGATGTAATGAGGAGTGCCTGCAATGCCTATCTACGAATATCGCTGTGAGGCCTGTAACCATGAGTTTGAAGCCTTACAGAAGATGAGCGATGAACCGCTGAAGGCGTGTCCTGAATGTAAGCAGGATAGCCTCAAAAAACTGATTTCAGCTGCCGGGTTCCGACTGAAAGGGAGTGGTTGGTACGAGACCGATTTCAAAAGCGGTAGTAAAAAGAATGTTCATGATAGTGGTAAAACTGAAGGAAAATCAAAGGGGTGTGGTGGTGGATCCTGCGGTTGTGGCTAATATCCATTGGCTTTCTGAATGACCTATTTACGCCGTTATTTAGTAGCAGGCCTGCTGATCTGGCTACCCTTGGGCGCGAGTTATTTTGTTGTCAGTCTTCTGGTGGACTGGATGGATCGCAGCCTGTTATTGCTACCAGAGGCCTATCGTCCTGACAGTTTACTGGGTTTCCATATTCCGGGACTCGGTGTGGTGCTCTCTCTACTGATTCTGTTCTTTACAGGCCTGGTGGCAGCAAATCTGTTTGGTCGCCGTTTAGTAAAGCTTTGGGAAGCACTGCTTTCCCATATTCCACTGGTTCGTTCAGTCTACTCAGCTGTCAAACAGTTGGTCGAAACCATGTTTGCCGACAATGGCAAATCGTTTCGCAAAGTGGTGTTGGTAGAGTTTCCCCGCCGTGGACTCTGGACCTTGGCTTTCCTGACCAATGAAGATAGTGGGCCGGTACAAGAGGCCCTCGGGCGCGACATGGTCAGCGTCTATATTCCAACGACACCCAACCCCACAGGTGGATATTTCGTGCTTCTGCCGAAAGAGGAAGTACGGGAGTTGGAGATGAGTGTCGATGACGGATTGAAGATGTTGCTCTCCATGGGAGCAGTCAACTCGACACCTGGGCTTGCAGAGGCGCAACTCAAGCCGTAACATTCCCGCTTTTTAGCGTTTCCAGCGAAATCTCACAGGATAATACCCATGCGCAGTCATTATTGTGGCCAAATCAATAGCTCCCATATCGACCAGGAAGTTGAAATTTGTGGATGGGTGCACCGCCGGCGTGACCACGGAGGCGTGATTTTTATCGATCTGCGTGATCGTGAAGGTCTGGTTCAGGTGGTCTATGATCCCGACTTGCCAGAAGTTTTTTCCCTCGCAGAGCAGGTACGTAATGAGTTTGTGCTACGGGTAAAAGGGCGTGTCAGAGCGAGACCGGAAGGCACAGTCAATAAAGACCTGCCGACTGGGGAGATTGAAATTCTGGGTCTTGAGCTGGAAGTGTTGAATCGCTCAGAAACGCCACCATTCCAACTCGAAGAGCATGAGAATGTTTCCGAAGAGATACGTCTGCGCTACCGTTATATCGATCTGCGTCGTCCGGAGATGTTGGAGAAAATCCGCATTCGCTCCCAGGTGACCCGGGTATTACGCCGCTATCTGGATGATCAGGGCTTCATGGACATCGAAACCCCAATGCTGACAAAAGCTACCCCCGAAGGTGCCCGTGATTACCTGGTACCCAGTCGTACCCATCCGGGAGAGTTTTTCGCGCTGCCTCAGTCGCCACAGCTCTTCAAACAGCTGTTGATGATGTCAGGAATGGATCGTTACTATCAGATTGTCCGCTGTTTTCGAGATGAAGACTTACGTGCTGATCGCCAGCCAGAATTCACACAGCTCGATATCGAGACCTCTTTCATGGATGAGGATGAGATTCTGCAGATCAACGAAGAGATGATTCGTCAGCTCTACAAAGAAATTTTGGATGTGGATCTGCCCAACCCCTTTCCTCGCATGACCTACGATGAGGCGATGTCACGATTTGGTTCTGACCGTCCCGATATGCGTGTGCCTATAGAGTTAGTGGATCTGGGTGATCTGATGCAGGATGTGGAGTTCAAAGTGTTCTCCGGCCCGGCCAAAGATCCCAAGGGTCGAGTCGCGGCATTGATGGTGCCTGGTGGCAGTTCACTTAGCCGCAAGAAGATCGATGAGTACACAAAATATGTTGCTATCTACGGTGCCAAAGGTCTGGCCTACATCAAGGTCAACGAATTGGCCAAAGGCATCGAAGGGTTGCAGTCACCGATTCTTAAATTCCTTCCGGATGAGGTGGTGAATGCGATTCTTCAGCGTACCGGAGCAAAAGACGGCGATCTGATCTTCTTTGGCGCCGATTCGGCTCATGTGGTCAATGAAGCTTTGGGTGCGTTGCGTGTCAAAGTGGGTCAGGATATGGATCTGATGCAAGGGGACTGGAGACCGATCTGGGTTGTCGATTTTCCAATGTTCGAATGGGACGAACAGCACAAACGCTGGACTCCGCTGCACCATCCTTTCACCTCACCCAAGTTGGACCAACTCGATCTACTCGATAGTGACCCAGGTAACTGTAAATCACGTGCCTATGACATGGTGATGAATGGGGTTGAGCTGGGAGGTGGTTCCATCCGTATCCATCAGCAGGATGTACAACAGAAGATCTTCCAGCTCTTAGAGATCAGTGACGAGGAAGCCGAAGAGAAGTTCGGTTTTCTCTTGAATGCCCTGAAGTTTGGATGTCCTCCACATGGGGGCCTGGCATTTGGTCTGGATCGTCTGGTCATGCTGCTAACGGGTACAGCCTCCATTCGTGAGGTCATGGCTTTTCCAAAAACCCAGACGGCAGCGTGTATGCTGACTTCAGCACCATCAGAAGTGGCGCCAGAGCAGTTGCGTGAGCTCTCTATTCGTGTGCGTAAACCCACAACAGAAGAGAGCTCGTCTTAAGGGTAGACATCATCTTCGGACTCGTGACACATCACTGAACGATATGAGATCCAGAGCTAACAAACGGCCTGAGTCTGTACTGGTGGTGGTGCATACAGTCTGTGGTGAGGTATTGATGCTGAAGCGGGTTCTGCCGAAGCAGTTCTGGCAGTCTGTCACCGGTAGCTTGGAGTGGGGGGAGTCGGTGAAGCAGGCTGCGCGAAGAGAGTTGTATGAAGAGACAGGTATCATGGCGGGTGATGGCTTGATCGATCTGCAACAGCAGGTGACCTTCCCTATCTTGTCGGCCTGGCGGTCTCGCTATGCACCTTCAGCCCACACCAATACCGAACACTGGTTCTCTTTAATGCTACCTAATCGTCGTCTACCCAGACTACACTCCAGTGAACATAGTGCATACAGATGGGTTTCCTATGAACAGGCCTTGCGTCTGGCTACTTCCTGGACCAATCGCAAGGCCCTGCGATATTTGATGAACAATCGGCAGTGAAGATGTGTGGTGGCATTCTCTACTTGCAGAGAGTCCATTTACCTTCTGTCAGTTCGCGTTTAATTTTTCAATTACCCTCAGCAGCTTCTGTTTGGCCTCTGTCGCTACTTTTTTAGGTTCTTCTGTTGTGCAGTGACCGAGTACGGTTTCAGGATCCATGAAACTGACAACGACTTTACCATTTTCCTGCTCGCGCATTATGAAATTACAGGGTAACAGTGTCCCTGCGTTTGGTTCACTACTCAATACCCTGTCAGCCAATCCCGGATTGCATGCACCAAAAATGTGATAGGCGGGAATATCTTTATCCATTTTGTTTTTGAAGATAGCCTGAACATCCACGTCGCTGACTACTCCCAGATGTTCCTCCATCAAAACATCGCGAACACGCGCCACGGCTTTATCAAAAGAAAGATCTATCTCAGTGTTGAATTCGTACATAGTGCCTCCTGTTAAAAGTTGGCGCATTTCAACAGAGAGAGGGATATCAGGCATTGAATTTCGTCAAAACCACAAAACATTATGTGCAGACTGTGAAGTTCAAAACTTGAGTTATAATTATAAAATTGAAGCGACGTGATGGCAGAGAAGATATGTTCTATATCTTAAATTGTGACTCATTTATCGGGGCGGAATAAGATCTGTCGAGGCTGGGATATGAAGAATAAAGAAAAAAAGCTTAAAAAAACAGGCAAGGAAAAGCTCAAAAAGAAGAATAAAACCTCAGACAACAGCTCAGACAACAACTCAGGGAAGAAAGGTACTGTCATCCTGGAGCTCAAAGGTAAGATCAATACACTGGAAGCGCTACTCAAGAAACGTGATCAAGCCATAGAAAAGTTACAGCAGAAACTGGTTGAATCAAAAAGTAGTAGGGAGAAAAAGCAAAAGAAGCAGAAGTTTGGCAGTGGGGCAGCTAAGTTACTGCGTTCACAACGCTCGAATCGAGTCGGCTTATCACAGCGTGATGCCTGGCGGCGTCATGGTTATTTACGTGATCGTTATGAATACCATCTAGAACATAATGAAGACAAGGGGATTGCACGGCAACTTGCCGGTCAGGACTTGATAGAGAAGTTTGGGGAAGAAGCGGGGTATTCCGAACTGCAATTGGAACAGATTCTCTCCTGAATGGTGTAGTAGGTGGTAGCCAGTTGCAGTGTCGGGTCAATAGTTTACTCAGCAGTGGTTGGGTATGACTTCTCCAGCTGACGATAGACTTCATCGCTGAATTCCGTGCTGTTTGCATCGAGACCATCAAGGATTTCAGCCAGATATTCGTTATCCTCTCGTCCATTCCAGATCTTAATGTAGCTCCCTTCCTTGTAGCCATGATCCTGACGGAAGAAGTTCAACACGTTTTTACCGATATAGGTTTTGAAGAGTTCATCAAAGTTCAGCTCCGCTGCACGCATCATGGTGGCAAAGTGACCTATATCTGCAGATTCGGTCTTGATGCTGGCCATCGCAAGTTGTTCGATGGAGGTTCTGATGTCAACCGGTTCGGTGGTTTGTTCTAACCCCTTCATTGCCTGCTCAGCGGCTTCATCAAGGGTGGCATTGTGCAAGATGAGATCACTTAGAGCGAAGTGCCAGATGTCAACGATCTCCAGATGGACCTGTTGCATATCCGGTTTTTGATGCTTCCACCATTTCCAGCCGTAGTGGTCGAGCATCTCCGCGCACTCGGTCCAGATTGCCCGGTACCAGGGATAGCCGGCGTCTCGCCAATCATCGTTAACCTTACAGTTCATGGCATCCTGGAGTTTGAGCATGGTTAGGATCTTATCTTTCATCTTGGTCTTCACTATCTTCTAAAAATTGATCAAGCAGGGACACTACCGTTTCCACATAATTAGGGCAATGGGTTTTGAACAACCCCAGCTCTTTCGCCTGAAGGTACTCAGAACGATTGCTCAGGTCTTTTTGCAACAGTTCCTTGCAGATGTTGCTGCCGTGGCGCTCTATAAAGTGCTCCTGTAGTTGTCGGGTTGCGACATAAGTCTTCTCTTTGGCGTCAACATCTTCACTGGATTTGGGACCCAGCTCCAAACCCACTACCAGTGCAGCACCGGTGAGGGTACCACAAACCTCCCCCATGCGACCTACGCCACCACCAAGACCAGAAGCAAGACGCATCGCCAACCCTTCATCCAGATCATAACGACCTGCAAAGGCGGTCAATACAGCCTGAGAACAGTTGTAGCCGTTACAGAAGCACTGAGTAGCGGCTTTAGCTCTTGTTTCGCTGCTATCGGCCGGTTTTTTTACAGATCGATTGCTGGACATTGCTTCAACCATCTAGGGAAGTGGAAATTTAAACTGTATCAGATTAGACCATAGGTCATTTAACTTTTAGTGTCACAAGCACGACCAGAACATAGGTCATCTTTAGATCTTATTAAACCTCAACAAACATCACCACACCGTAGCCTGGATGAAGTGCAACGGAATCCGGGAAGATCAACGCACGAAACTACCCCGGATTCCGTTGCACTTCATCCAGGCTACCTTGCTGGCACGTAATAGCATATGCTAACCGCCCAGAATCACGAACTCCCCTGAGTAGGAAAAAGTCCTACCGAATAGTGGGTGTACGATTTCAAAATCGAGGTGCAGCAGCTTATCTGATATTGCCGTTTCCACAATTGTTGCACTACCCAGGATCAACCAGTTGGGTATAGGGAGCTTCAGTTTGCCGATTCTCAAAACATATCCCAGGCCTTTATAGACCAAGCTATGATCATCTTCGAACAGCGCCATGCGGATACCCATTCCATACTTCACATACTCGATAATCTCATTATCCACCAAATGCTCCATGCGTGATTGAAATATCACCTGAGGTCTATTTGGAAAGTGTAAGGTTCTATACCAGAACATCGCTTTGCTGTTTTTAGTGCTGGTCCAGTTCTTGACGGTTGTGGGTATTTTTTTACCTCGATAGGGGACCAGCGCACCGAATATGCGTCCCGGTAACAGGTAGAGTTTTGCAATAGTGGAGTGATAGACTTCACCCATCTCTCCTCGAAGGATAAGCGTACTATCTTCTCCCGGGGTAATATCGTAGTGCTGTTTGACAATTCCGGACAACGCTTCCCAGTTTGTTCCGAGTGCCTGTTTGATTACCGGTTCCAGTTTCTCTTGTTTCATTTAAAGTTCCCTCTATAGGTTGATGGCAGGTTTAAAAATCATCAAAAAGTAGATGGCAATCATCGCAATGAAGGCAGGAACACCCAACCAAAACCAGATTTGAGCATACTTCTGGTAGCTTTTCCCTAAAGGCAGATTCGCTCTATAAGCTTCAGAAGTCAGGTCTCGCATGCGAATTTGGAGCCAGACAACAGGTAACCAGCAGGCGCCAGCAATGATGTAGAGTAAAATGGTAATCAGCACCCATCCCTGGTTCAGTGGTATGCCTATCATCGACAACAACCAGATGCCCGTAACAGGCTGAATCACTATTGTAGGGGTGGTGAATATCCAGTCGGCGAGGACTACTAATCGATTGGTTTGAACCATTGCAGGCAGGTCTCCTGTTCGATCAGTCAACCACTTATAAAAGGCACTTCCAAGACCCGTTCCAAAAAGAAATGTTGCGCTGAGGATATGCGCCCATTTGATCAATAAATATTCATTCATCACTCTCTCTCCAATGTCATCATGATCAGGATGCTTACGATAAGCGGCAGGTTTTTGCTGATTGGCCCAAATGGGTGGAACCATTGGTCGGGTAAGTAGATTGAAATGATCAGGGTATAGAGCACAATCAGTGCTATCTGCAGAACTGCTGTGAGTCGGATTCGATATGTGAATGCTGTGGCAATACCCAAGGCTATATCTATACCGGCTGCACTATAGAGGAACAGCGGGGCGTAACGGTGCTCAATGCCAACCTGAGAAAGTAGGGCGTAACTCGATTCAATGGGAAAAACAAAAGCGGAAAGATAACCAGTGAACAGCCAGACAAATGCAATACTCAAACGTAAAGCTGGTTTCAGGAAATAGAGACCAGCATGCCATTTGTCTGCATCTTCGGCTGGAGATTCCAAGAGTACGCTCTTCATCTCCCTGGGTTGTTTTCCGCACTCGTCAATATAGGGTTTGCACTCTCCAATATTTCCCCGCTGCAACATGCTAATAACCTCCCCATTGAGTGGCGTGTTACCCCAAAAACCAGCCCATTGAGCAAGTGATACTGCATATTTGTAGGGTATGGAGAGATAGTGGGGGGGAGTCAATCCTAACCACAGCCTTAAATCCTCCAAGAGCTTTTTTATCGTGATTCTGGAGGGGCCAACCAATACCATTCTTTTCCTGAAACGCCTTTCAGGGTTAATTGATCTGCGTATCAAGTGGATCATGTCATCAATGTGGATCGGTTGTATCTGCTGCTCTCCCTGATCGATCAGGGGCACCAGGGGCAGAGAAGAAACTGCTTTGAAAAATGCCATACTTTTTGCGCCCGCCCCATAAACAATGGATGGCATGAGTATCAGCCAGTTGAGATCCAGGGAGGCAAGGTAGTCGTCAGCTGCTTTTTTACTTAAATGGTATTCGCTGAAGGCGCTACGATCAGCGCCCAGGGCTGAGATTTGGATAACCTGCTTCACACCCATTTGAGTGCATGCCCGGAATAGGGCTATTGGTGCCTTGTGGTGCAGTGATGAAAATGTCTGACGCCCACGTTGGCGGATAATGCCAACAGTGTTGATAACCACATCAATGCCTTTTACACGGGGCCGCCATACCCTGGCACTGTGATCAGTGGTGAAGTCGGCCTCTATCAACTCTATTCCGGGGCCTCTTTGTCTGGCAGATTTGATGGATCGTACACAAGCGACGATTTGATGCCCATCTTGATGCAGAGCCTGAACAATATGAGTGCCGATGAACCCATTGGCTCCGGTGATCATGATTCGCATTGGACTCTCCTTGTTAAATGACCGGTTGTTGCCATTGCTACCTAATGGGGTAGAACTGGTGACTTTGTTAATCTCTCTGTCTGGGATACTGATCTGTTGTGGCGTGAGTGGAGTTAAGAAATGACAAAATGTTTGCAGTGTCATGAGAGTTGGATGCATCGCTATACTCATATATCAGAAATTTCTGTATAAACAGAAAGTAGTGAAATTATCTGCCTCTGTCAAGAAAGATTGCATCCAGCTGGCGAAGTGCTTGGGAAAATGTCCAGGTTTAAGTTAAATTGCAGCAGGAGTGTTTAGCAGCTTTACCGGACCGGACTTTAAAATGGGGCAGTGCTATTAGAGATTTCAGAGGTCATGATCGC
Source organism: Candidatus Thiodiazotropha sp. AKAK3 (assembly GCF_058244645.1). Lineage (NCBI taxonomy): Bacteria > Pseudomonadati > Pseudomonadota > Gammaproteobacteria > Chromatiales > Sedimenticolaceae > Candidatus Thiodiazotropha > Candidatus Thiodiazotropha sp. AKAK3. The sequence continues at coordinate 10,020 of NZ_JBSYOQ010000042.1, read as the reverse complement.
TGTCGCCAGATTGAATCAGACAGATTGAGGCCCCATATAAGATTAGCGAACCCGTTATTTCGGATTAAAGGTAGCTTCCAAATAGAATAGAAAAATGATGAAAATAGAAGGATTTCAACGGCATATCGATAAGCTTAATCTATGGAATCGTGACAATTTCAAAGCTTTCTACTACACATCAGATCTCATCGGTTATCTGAAAGAACCTGTCTGGTCGCAACTGATGAAATGGCCAGACAGCTTTTCAGTGGATGAAGTTGGGCTTCATCTCAATCCTCAATTCAATACTTTCGAATCGAGAACTGAACTACTTGATGAAGTGACCACTGAATTGGTGGATCTGAAGGTAATGACTCACAGGCATGGTGAACGGTATCCCGTCACTTCCAGTGGAAGGGATTCTGCAATTGCTACAATTGATCGTGCGGCAGCTGCTTTTTTCGGTTTGCGGGCCTATGGTCAACATTTAAATGGTTTCATTCGCAGTGCGGATGGCTTGAAACTGTGGATAGCCAGACGGGCTTCAGACCGGAGAATATTCCCTGATCATCTGGATAACATGGTAGCGGGAGGATTACCCCACAACCTGACTATGAGTGAGAATTTGTACAAAGAGTGTAAGGAAGAGGCGGGTGTGCCTTCCTCTATAGTTGATAGAGCGATACCGGTCGGTGCATTGACCTATTGTATAGAAACCGAGGTAGGTCTAAAGCCGGATACACTCTATTGTTATGATCTTGAGTTGCCGGAGGACTTTATTCCTCACAATACAGATGGGGAAGTGGCAGAGTTCACATTGATGTCAGTGGAAGAGGTAGCAGAAAGGGTTGCTGAAACCGATGATTTCAAGCCGAACTGTAATCTTGTTGTGATTGACTTTCTGATTCGTCATGGGATTATAAATCCTGAAACACAGGGATATCTCGAGTTAGTCCACGGATTGCACAAGAAATTATGAGTAAAGGTGGTAAATTCAAGGTGTCCCGTGCTCTTTTGTAGGTGCTACGGAACCCGGTGACTGGAAATTTAGTCCAAAGCATACTCAAAATATAAAAATTGAGTTTGTATAGGTGTTTTCCCTGGGCCTGTGAACACCAACCTAGGTAGGTCCGATCCCGAAATGACCAGGTAGGATGAATGATATATCTTAAAATGAAGCGGTTCTGGTGGTTGATTCTGATTTTTGTGTCAGCACCATTGTGGGCCAATCGACAACCAGTTCCCGTGCAGGAGCTACGTCCTACTGCGGAACAGCAACAGACTGCCAGCGTCATCGTCAAGGTTATTGAAAAGTATCATTACAAAGATACTGCATTGGACGACGCGATGTCTGAAATGATTCTGAAGCGCTTCTACGGTGCTCTTGATCCCAACCGTTCTTTCTTTCTGGCAGCAGATATCGTCCACTTTTCGAGCTATCGGGACAAACTGGATGACTACCTGAAAAACGCCCGGATAGAGCCTGCATTCGAGATTTTTCGTCTCTATCGTCAGCGAGTGAGTGAGGCGATAGGGCACGCATTGAAACTGCTTGAAGATGATTTCGATTTTACCATTGACGAGATCTATGTCTTCGAAAGGGAAGAGCTGCCATGGGCCCAGACCCGTACAGAGTTGAATGATATCTGGCGTCGTAGGGTAAAAAACGATTTTCTTAATCTGCGCTTGATGGATAAACAGGACAAAGAGATCAAAAAGACACTCAAAGCACGCTATGAGCGTCTGCTCTCGAGAGTGGAGCAGTTTGATAATAATGATGTTTTTCAGACATTTATCAATGCCTATACATTGAGCCTGGAACCCCATACCAGCTATATGTCACCCAGTACATCCGAGAATTTTGATATCAGTATGAGGCTCTCTCTGGAAGGTATTGGAGCTGTCCTGAAAGACGAGGATGGCTATACCGTGGTGCAGAAAACCATTGTAGGTGGGCCTGCGGAGCAGAGTGATCTGCTCCATGCCGGTGACAAAATTGTCGGCGTTGGACAGGGCCTCGAGGGTGAGATAATGGATATTATCGGCTGGCGTCTACAGGATGTTGTCGAACAGATTCGTGGTCCCAAGGGTTCAGTTGTGCAGCTTGATGTGTTGGAGAAGGGAGAGGGCTCGAATCGAAAAACCATCACCCTGGTGCGAAACAAAATCAAATTGGAGGAGCAAGCCGCTAAGAGTTATGTCATCGATAAACTGGATGGCATGGAAAAATACCGCATTGGGGTTGTTGAAGTACCCACTTTTTATCGGGATTTTGCAGCTGAGTCACGGGGTGAAGCTGATTTTCGCAGCACTACTCGTGATGTGAGGAATCTGCTGGTCAACCTGAAAAAAGAGCATGTCGACGGTATCGTGATCGATCTACGGGAGAATGGAGGGGGGTCACTTTCCGAGGCGACAGAACTAACAGGTCTGTTCATAGATTCCGGTCCTGTAGTGCAGATCAAAGATGCCTTCGGAAAGATCGAAGTTGAGCAGGATCCGGATCAATCCATTGCTTACGAAGGTCCCCTGGCTGTATTGGTGGATCGCAACAGCGCTTCAGCATCAGAAATCTTCGCCGGGGCAATCCAGGATTATAAACGAGGTATTGTCATTGGTGAGCCAACCTTCGGCAAAGGTACTGTGCAGACTCTGGTGGATCTGGGGCGATTTGTACCTGGACGTAAAAAGGATCTTGGGCGACTTCGTCTGACCATGGCTCAATTTTTCAGAATAAATGGAGGCAGCACGCAGCATCGTGGTGTGGTTCCCGATATTCAGTTCCCTACAGCAAAATATTCAGATGAATATGGTGAGAGGTCACTGGAAAATGCCTTACCCTGGGCTCAGATAAGGCCTGCCAACTTTATAACCAAGGGTCAATACACTGTCTCTGAACTGATGGGCACTCATCTGACACGTGTTAAGACGGATGCGGGTTTTGAAATGTTAGTGGATCAGGAAAAACGATTTCTCGAACTTGATAAACGTACAGAAGTCAGTTTGCTTGAAAAACAGCGTCGTAATGAATGGCAGGAGAGGGAGCATGAACGGCTGCTGCACAAAAACCGTTTTCGTGCTTCACAAGGTTTGACTGCAATCAAGGATGCAGACCAGAAAGATTTAGATGATGACCCAGATGAAAAGGAGACTGAGGCTACCAGCCGTATCGAATTGAATGAAGCAGCACGCATTCTTATGGACTCGATACGTGTCGCAGAACCAATGGCAGTGATGCGATAAGCCCTAGTGTGGTGTAACGTATAAACTGTACCAATCAAGAGCCATATCCCAGATCGATTAGCAGATGGGATATGGCTGTGTCTTATTGGCCTAATTTTTTTAGACATGGTTATACCGATCTATCGCCAAGCTACTATACGTCTCCATGGCAAGGTATAATCTCCGCCTTTTATGTCCAATGCTCAATATCATCCATGCCCCTTTAGGGATTGACCCGGTTTGTACTCAACACTTGAAAATCGTTTAAAACGTCTACACCAAGCGAATCAACTCGAGCTTATGAGAGGGGGATTGATTGGTCTGGAAAAAGAGGGACTGCGTGTTTCACCCCAAGGTTCTATTTCAAACCTGCCTCATCCTGAGGCATTGGGCTCCCCTCTTACCAATCGTTACATCACCACTGATTACTCAGAAGCCTTGACCGAGATTATTACGCCGCCCTCTGCAGATCGTAATGAACCACTGAAATTTCTCTTCGAAGCACACCGCTTTCTCTACCAACATCTGGATGAAGAGATTCTCTGGTCAACCAGTATGCCTTGTGTTGTCGAGGATGATGAGCGCATTCCCATCGCTAACTACGGGTCTTCAAATGCAGGGATGATGAAGACTGTATATCGACGTGGTTTAGGGCATAGATATGGTCGGGTTATGCAGGTGATTGCCGGGGTGCATTTCAACTACTCACTACCCCAGGATTTTTGGTGGGTATATCAGCAGCTTGAAGGTGATAAAGGGGATACCCAGGCCTTTATTTCAGATTCCTATTTCGCAATGCTCAGAAACTTACAGCGTCTGGGCTGGTTGATACCCTATCTGTTCGGCGCATCCCCCGCAGTGTGCAAGTCCTTTCTGGGTGGTCGTCCAACGACACTGGAATCCTTTGATGAATATACCTACTTTTCACCCTATGCCACCTCTTTGCGTATGGGGGATATCGGTTATCAGAACAGTAAGGAGCAGGGTACAGGCATCAAAGCTTGTTACGACTGTTTAGATGCCTATATAGAGACGCTTTCCCGTGCCATTGAGACACCTTGTCCAATCTACAAAGCAATGGGGGTGAAAGTTGATGGACGTTACGAACAACTTAATGCCAACATCCTTCAGATAGAGAATGAGTACTACAGTACAGTGCGGCCGAAGCAGATCCCTGAATTGATGGAAAAACCGATACATGCTCTGCAGCGACGCGGTGTGCGCTATGTTGAACTGAGATCCCTGGATGTGAATGCATTCCATCCACTGGGAATTGCCGAGGAGCAGGTTTATTTTATTGAGGCTTTGATGCTGTTTTGTCTGCTCAGTGAAAGCCCCTCGATAAATGTTTCTGAACAGAAAACAATAGACTGGAATGAGCTGGCGGCAGCGCACCAGGGTAGGAAGCCAGGACTGGAACTGCAAAGGAGAGGGAAAAAGATATCGTTACGTGATTGGGGACTGGAGATCTGTGAAGCCATGTTACCCATTTGCGAGACTCTCGAGACGGGTATGCCCGGACAACCCTATACCCGGAGTCTTCTTCTACAGAAGAGTCGACTAGAAGATCCGGAGATGACCCCCTCAGCTCGAATGCTGAGTGAAATGAGAGAAAGAGGAGAGGGCTTTTATCATTTCGCCAAGCGTATGTCGCAACAACATCGTCACGACTTCAGTCAGCAGGCTGGTTCTAATGAAGATCAGAGCCTGTTAAGTCAGGAAGCTATAGATTCCTGGCGGCGGCAGAAAGAGTTAGAAGCCTCTGATACACTCAGTTTTGACGAGTTTCTGGAGCGCTATTTTGCACAGCAGATAGATAGACCTTCTGTTGAAGCAGTTTACGACAAGAACATCTCCATGAGCTGACTATATTCTCTGAATAAGAGAGAAGTACAATTTACACAAATTCCTGTGCTGTGATTTGTTGAAATGAGCCAGGTAAAAAAGCATGAGGATAAAAAAATGGAGGATCAACAAGAGCCTGGATGGGGGTTCTCTACGCTAGCTATTCGTAGCGGACATCATAGGACGCCTGAAGGTGAACATGGTGAACCAATATTTCCTACCTCCAGTTTTGTTTTCGGAAGTGCTGCTGAAGCTGCAGCCCGCTTCAGTGGTGATGAGCCAGGGAACATCTATGCCAGATTCACCAATCCTACAGTCAGGAATTTTGAGGAGCGGCTTGCGGCACTAGAGGGTGGAGAGCGCTGTGTTGCCACCGCATCTGGTATGTCAGCTATTTTCGCCATCTGTATGGGATTACTCCAGGCGGGTGATCATCTCATATCATCACGCAGTATTTTCGGAACAACGTCCATACTGTTTGAGAAATATCTAACCCGCTTCGGAATCGAGACCTCCTTTGTCGAACTAAATGACCTCGCTGCCTGGGAAGCGGAAATTCGTCCGACAACCAAGCTTCTGTTTTTGGAAACCCCTTCGAATCCACTTACCGAAGTGGCAGATATCAGAAAAATTAGTGAGCTGGCTCATGCACATGAGGCGTTACTGGTGGTGGATAACTGTTTTTGCACCCCTGCGCTACAGCGACCTCTGAGTCTGGGCGCTGATATTGTTGTCCATTCCGCCACAAAGTATCTTGATGGGCAGGGGCGCTGTGTGGGTGGCGCTGTGGTTGGTAGTCATGAAGTTGTAGGGGAGGCGGTATTCGGAGTGTTGAGAACTGCAGGCCCAACATTGAGCCCTTTCAACGCCTGGGTGTTTCTCAAGGGATTGGAAACCCTTGAAATACGCATGCAGGCTCATTCCAGAAACGCTCAGCAGTTGGCTGAATGGCTACAGCAGCACGCCAGTATTGAACGGGTCTATTTTCCAGGTTTGCCCAGCCATCCACAATATAACCTGGCGAAACAGCAGCAGAGCGCACCTGGCAGTATTGTGGCCTTTGATGTTAAAGGAGGGCAAACCGCAGCCTGGACATTGATTGATTCAACCCGCTTGATATCAATTACCGCCAACCTGGGTGATACAAAAACCACGATTACCCATCCCGCCACTACTACCCATGGTCGTTTGAGTCCGGAAGAGCGAACCAAAGTCGGTATAGGCAATGGCTTGGTGCGTGTTGCTGTTGGTCTGGAAAATATCGAAGATATCAAGCGCGATCTGGCCCGTGGCCTGGATAGGCTTTGAGCGATCAGAGCAACGAAGAAAATGAGCAGCTTCGTGCTATGTGGGATGAGCGCTATAGCGATCAGGAGAAAATAGCCCGACCAGCCGAGGTAGTGCTAAGCAATTCGCACCTGTTGCCATCAAATGGAACTGCGCTCGATCTTGCATGTGGTTTAGGCGGCAATGCAGTGCATTTAGCTGCATTGGGGCTGGATGTGGTTGCTTGGGATCTTTCTCCAGTTGCCATACAGCGTCTGCAGCAACTTGCAAATGAGAAAAACCTGCCAAACCTGAAAGCCGAAGTGCGAGATGTTGAACACAATCCCCCATCAGGGAATCAGTTTGATGTGATCGTAGTCAGCTACTTCCTCGAACGCAGCTTGATCGCATCACTGATCAACGCCTTGAAACCAGGCGGCCTGATCTATTATCAAACCTTCATTCGTGATGCCGTATCAGCGGAAGGGCCTAAAAACAGCAGTTTTCGCTTGGCTGACCAGGAACTGCTGAGACTGTTCAATAAGCTAAAAATACGCTTCTATAGAGAAGAGGGAAGGCTGGGTGATCTCTCCAGGGGAACCCGTGATGTTGCGATGTTGGTAGCTGAAAAATGACAGGCAGTGATCTCCCGTCAGCTAAAAACTAACCTATTATCAAGCTTTTTAGTTTTACCAGATGTCAGTTGTTTGGCTAGTAGTGGGCCGGTTGAGGGTTACCGAACTTACCACGCGGCCCATTAGAGCAAGGATTCATGCTTCAAAGCCTCACAGAGTTTTTTATAATGCAGAGTGCTGGCACTGCCGATTGAGAGAGTCAGTGTGGATTGGCATTGTTATGGCTTTTTTTCATATATAGCAGCTCAAAGCCTTGATCCGTGATTTCATTTCTAATAATTTGGTATCCCAGTTTTTTATATAGATGAATATTCCTATCACTTTTATTACCAGTGAATAATTGAAAAGCTACTGCATTTGGTGATCTCAATTCAATTTCTCTAAGTAGTGTCATTCCGATGCCTTTATTTTGATACTTAGGCTCCACAAATATGCGATCAATGTTGACATAACCTTGATTTCCATCAAATCTCACCGATGCGATAATTTTTCCCTTTAACAAGACTTTAAGAAAGGTTTTTTTTTAGAACTCATTTCTGATTGACTCCAAGCTTTGGGTTAAAGGTGGTAGTTGGTAATTATTGTAAATCTTTGCTTGGTCAAGAAAAGCGGTCTTTTGTATATTGAGAATAGTATCTGCATCTTCAATTGATGCCGTCTCGATTTTTATGTTATCTACAATCATTCTTTAATGCCATAATCTACGCTTCAAGAATAGGTATATAACCTATTCTTACATTGAGATTTTAAAACAATATACAGGATATCCCTAGCTAGTATAGGTTGCATTTCTCGTGTCTAATGAAAGTGCAAATGGATTTGATGTATATGGAATATGTATCAATAACTTCGTACTTAATTAAGGAAATTACAAACATGGATGCTATGAATGGAACTCAATTATCAAGCTGCTCTCAGGCTTCAAACTCAAACTTCTCCTGCGGATGCGTTAACCCAAGTGTACAGAATAATGCTGATGGATCATCAATCGAAAGGTCAAACGGACAAACGACCTTTAATGGAAGTGATGGGGATGATTGCATAAATGCACATGTTAATTGTGACGGATCAACGGATGTTACCTTCAATGGAAATACGTATCACTTCACGGCTGAAGAGTCACAAAATCTTGTAATCAATGGTGGTTGTGGGGACGATAATATTTCGGTTACCGGTCATCAACTACACGGCCCTGAAAACAATCTTACTCTTAAAGGTGGGAATGGAGACGACAACATTCAAGGTGGATCAGGTAGCGAAAAGATCTTTGGTGGCAGTGGTGATGATGTTATCTCAGCAGGTGCAGGGAACGATGAGGTTCATGCAGGATCTGGCGATGACGTTGTCGATGGTGGCGCTGGTAATGACTGGCTCGGTGGGAATAGTGGTAATGACAGGATGAGCGGTGGTAGCGGTAACGATAAGGTAAGTGGTGGTACTGGCAATGATTGCCTCGAAGGAAACTCAGGAGATGACCACTTACATGGCGGCGCAGGTTCTGACTACCTTGATGGTGGAAGCGGTGACGATCTTATCGGTGGAGGAGGTGGCGATTACACTGATGTACTTATCGGTGGCTCCGGCGATGATAGTTTGGTGGGCCAAGGTGGCGACGATATCGTCAGAGGTGGCTCAGGCGATGACTATATTGATGCCAGGGAGGGATCGGATGATGTCGATGGCGGCACGGGTTGTGACAGAATAATTCGTGAGCCAAACTGTAACGAACTTGATGCTGGGAATGGCAATGATGCACAACAGGATTCAGGTAGTTCCATACCGTCATTCTTAGATCCGCTGGGATTGCTCGGTGGAGGCGGCCCTAATCTGTCAGGAGGCGGTGGTTTTCCTCTCAATTTGATATCTTTTAAGTAAAACCTGCTAGGGCAGGTCACAGTAGTGGCCTTGCCCATTCAGTTAGAGACTAATTAAAAATCTGTCTGGCAGGTAAAACAGCTCACTATTTTATAGTAAGTCTTTAACAACTGATATCACTGAAGAATCGTAATATATATCCGTGTCTTCAGTGTTTTCCGTGGTTTATCATCTAAGTTTTCTTCCATTCGTAGTAAGTACTAATTTTGAACTCACAAAACGTGAGGTATAGGAGAACGAGTCGTACATCCAGATCCTTTTCTTTTTTATCCGGACACCCATTCTTGATTTAAAAAATCCACACAGAATAGCAATCTTCATTTACCATCTGTTATCAAGGAGCGATACGATGCCCAAACCAAGGAAAGTCCAGATTCTGCTGGAAGAAACCCCCTACTACCACTGTGTCTCCCGCTGCGTACGCCGTGCCTTTCTCTGTGGCGTGGATTCGCTTACCGGAAAAAGCTATGAACATCGGCGACAATGGATCGTCGATCGCATAATGCTTTTGACGGATATCTTCGCCATCGACACCTGTGCATACACCGTGATGCACAATCACTACCACGTCATACTCCATGTGGACTCCGAGCGAGCTGCAGCGTGGAGTGAACGGGAGGTCATCGAGCGCTGGGAACGCCTCTTTTCCCTCCCTGTGATCGTCCAACGCTATCTTGCCAAAGAGACACTCACTCAGGCAGAGCGGGACTCGGTATCAGAGCTGATCACGAAATGGCGACGACGCCTGCACAGCATAAGTTGGTTCATGCGCTGTCTCAATGAACCGATTGCCAGAAAGGCCAACCAAGAGGATGAGTGTACTGGTCGCTATTGGGAAGGTCGCTATAAATCCCAGGCCCTGTTGGATGAAAAGGCTCTGGCAACCTGTATGGCCTATGTGGATCTCAATCCGGTGAGAGCAGGAGTAGCGGATACACCCGAACAGTCCGAGCATACATCCATCAAAGAGCGAGCCCTGAAATTGAAACAACATCCCGATGATTCAGGCGAACCTGAAACACCAAGCGGGCTATTTCCATTTATCGGCAACCCACGTCAGGATATGCCCAAGGGATTACCGTTTCGCCTAAAAGACTATCTCGAACTGGTCGACTGGACGGGCCGCGCCATTCTCGAAAACAAACGTTGCTTTATTCCTGAAAATCAACCACCGATTCTCGAAAGATTACAGATCGAC